>RDXZ01000138.1 GCA_004293265.1 Bacteroidota bacterium
CGTTACAGACCCACAAGGACAACTTTTAATCGCAATGTTAGCCGCACAATCAAAAAATAACGGACTGAATTTACCTATTTATGGTATGTATAATATTGGGCAAATTTTTTTCTTTGTGATTTTAGAAGGCAATGAATATACCACAAGCAAGGCTTTTGATGCCACAGACCAACAAGATTTAGAGCGAATTGTTTGTATGTTAAAATTTGTAAAAAATCATATTGAAAATTTTATTAATCGATAAAAAAATGAAATCTTTTGAAAAATGGGAAACCGAAGAGTTAATATTAACCTTTGGAATAAAACCAAAAAATGTAATGCAAAAAATGCAAATTTGGTTAGAAGCAAATTTTAGTTGTAATGAAACTGAACAAATAATTATTGATGATTTGAGAAATCGTTTGCTTTATTTTGTTGACTATTGGAATGAACAAGACCTAAAATCATTTTTTATATTGCCAATTATCAATATGATTGATTTTTCTAAACTTACTAAATATCGTACTTTTATGGAACATACTTTTGCTGCAAATCTAAAAGATATAAACGGTAATGAAGTAAATTTACGGGGGCGAGTAGAAATGGTTGTAGCGACAGGTGAACAAAGACCACGCATTCCTTTTTTCTTTTTGAATGAATACAAAGCACAATTAAAGGCTATTACAGACCCAAAAGGACAGCTTTTAGTAGCAATGCTTGCGGCACAAACAAAAAACAATGGTATTAATCTGCCTATTTATGGAATGTATAATATTGGACAAAATTTTTTCTTTCTTATTCTGGAAGGCGATGAATACGCAATTAGTAAACAATTTGATGCGACAGATAAACAAGATTTAGAAAAAATAATTTCAATGCTAAAATTTGTAAAAAATCATATTGAAAATTTTATCAATCAATTAAAATAAAAAATAAGATGACAGTAAAATCGTTTGAAAAATGGACAACCCAAGAAGTGGAACGAACTTTTGGAGTAGAATTTCATAAAAAATTACCTTCTATGGATAAATGGTTGAGTTTTGAAACGAAAATCAGTGCAGAAGAAAGTAAAAGACTTGAAGAGTTAAGATTTTTTTTGGAAGAAATGGCAAATTTTTGGCGAGAAGAAGATATTAAAGTTTTTTTCATTGTGCCGATTATTTCTATAGTTAATTTTTATATATTTAATAAATATCGATCTTTTATGGAAACTACTTTTCAGTCAGAATTGAAAGACGTAAAAGACAATACACACGTTTTGCGCGGGCGTGTAGAAATGGTGGTAGCCACAGGAAAACAAGATCCTGAAACTCCTTTTTTCTTTTTAAATGAATACAAAGCACAAAAAAATGTCGTTACAGACCCACAAGGACAACTTTTAATCGCAATGTTAGCCGCACAATCAAAAAATAACGGACTGAATTTATTTTAATCGCAATGTTAGCCGCACAATCAAAAAATAACGGACTGAATTTACCTATTTATGGTATGTATAATATTGGTCAAAATTTTTTCTTTGTAATATTAGAACAAGAAAAATATACAATTAGTAAACAATTTGATGCGACAGATAAACAAGATTTAGAAAAAATAATTTCAATGTTGAAATTTGTAAAAAATCATATTGAAAATTTTATCAATCAATCAAAATAAAATTAAAACTAAAAAAATACATGGAATTTATACCACAAATCATTTTTATTCTCGCCTTTGGCGTAGCTGCTTTTTTGATAAGAAAAAGAGTTTTAAGGATTGCAGGCAATATTCAATTGGGAAAAAGCCTCACACGCACAGACAAACCTTCTCAAAGGCTCAAAACTATGATTTTGATTGCATTGGGGCAAGGTAAAATGTTTCATAAACCTATTGCAGGCTTTATGCACTTGTTTATTTATGTAGGTTTTATTTTGGTAAATATCGAAGTATTAGAAATTGTATTAGACGGAATATTGGGTACACATCGAATATTTACTAACTTTTTGCCTGCAAGTTTGT
This sequence comes from Bacteroidota bacterium, assembly GCA_004293265.1. Taxonomy (GTDB): domain Bacteria; phylum Bacteroidota; class Bacteroidia; order Cytophagales; family Microscillaceae; genus RDXZ01. The sequence goes on from RDXZ01000138.1 coordinate 1,975, forward strand.
ATGGTTTTTTGATTGGATTTTTTGAACTTTTGGCAGTTTTGGTAATTGTTGCTTGTGTAGTTTTTTTGATAAGAAGAAATATCATCAAAGTCGAAAGATTTACAAAACCTGAACTCAAAGGCTGGGCAAGTTTAGATGCTAATTTAATTTTAATCATCGAGGTTGTTTTGATGTTTTTTATTTTGACAATGAATGCAACCGACAGCATCTTACAAACTCGAACTTTCGAACACAATCATTATGCACATCATCAAACTGCACCTTTTTTGTTTAGTCAATTTTTAATGCCGATTTTTTCAGGAATTGAAAACAATACAATTTTAGTCATTATCGAGAGAATTTGTTGGTGGGGGCATATTTTAGGAATTATGGCTTTTGCTTTGTACGTTACTTATTCAAAACATTTGCATATATTTTTAGCATTTCCAAATACTTATTTTTCGAATTTAGAACCCAAAGGAAAATTTGAAAATATGGCTTCTGTAACCAACGAAGTAAAATTAGCATTGGAATTGATTCAAGATGACGGCACAGCACCACCTCCGCCTACAAGTTTTGGAGCAAATGATGTCAATAATTTGACTTGGAAAAATATAATGGATTCTTATTCGTGTACTGAATGTGGACGTTGCACAGCCGCTTGTCCTGCAAATATCACAGGAAAAAAACTTTCACCACGCAAAGTTATGATGGATACAAGAGATAGAGCCGAAGAAGTAGGAAGTTTTATTGAAAAAGGAAAAACCATCGAAGAAGCATTGACAATGGGCAATACTTTGTTTAGTGATACTTATATTTCAAAAGAAGAACTAATGGCTTGCACGACTTGCAATGCGTGTGCAGAGGCTTGTCCAATCAATATTGACCCTTTGAATATCATTATGCAAATGCGTCAGTATGTTGCCTTAGAAGAATCATCTGTGCCTCAACATTGGGCAAGAATTTTACAAAATATCCAAAACAACGGTTCTCCTTGGCAAATTTCTCCTGCTGAAAGATTTAATTGGGCGGAAGATGTGAAATAGTTGTATTGATTTGATATTAAATTTTTATTATACTAACTTTCCAAAAGTTTTAAACTTTTGGAAAGTTATAAAAAAGTTATAACCACTTCATTCGTTTAAAAAACCAATAAGCAAAACCACCAAAACCACCCATAAAAATCATTACTATCAAATATCCATACTTCCATTTGAGTTCAGGCATATTTTCAAAATTCATTCCGTACACGCCTGCGATGAAAGTCAAAGGCATAAAAATTGCAGAAAAAATAGTCAAAGTTTTCATCACTTGATTAGTTTTTTGCCCAATTACACTCAAATACATATTTAATAAATTGCTTGACATTTCGATATGGCTTTCCGTATCTTCCACCACTTGCGTAATTCTTTGATACAAACCACGTAAATAAAATCCTGCTTCTCTAATAATTTTATTATCTTCTCTTGATAGTTGCCCCACAATATCACGCAAAGGACGAATGGCTTTTCGGACAGTCATCAAACGTTGTTTGTATTCATATAGTTCATAAGTTGGGTCTTGTGCGGCTTGGTCGCGTATAATTTTTATTTCTAAGGATTCTAATTTATCCGTAATTTTTTCTAAAATCAAAAAATAATTATCCACAATAGCATCTAACAACACATAAAAAAGATAAGAAGAACCTGCATTTCTTAATTTTTGTTTCGAACTTCCTCTTAAATTAACTCTAATTTCATCAAAAACATCACCTTCTTTGCCTTCTTGAAAAGTAATGAGATATTTTTCGCCCAAGACGATACTAATTTGTTCAGTTTCTAAATCATCAATTTCATTATTATAACTCAACATTTGTAAAACTACAAAAATATTATGTTCATAAAAATCTATTTTTGGTCTTTGATTTTCTCTACAAACTGCCTCCTGCAAAACAGGGTGCAATTGATATAACCAACCTAATCTTTTGATAATTTGAGAATCGTGTGTACCTTCAATATTTATCCAACTTGTATGTTCGTTTTCTTTGTAATCATACAAATTTTTAAGATTATCCATCAATTTTTCTTCGAAAAAATCGGCATCATAATCAATCACAGAGATTTTAACCTCTTTAGGTGGCTCACTAATTGTGTGGTCTGAAATATTTTGATTGGTATCTTTAAATTGTTTTTTATTTTTTTTGAATGATAGTTTTCTCATTTTTTTATTTTTATTATGTATTTTATTAACGTACTTTTACACGATAAATATATAGTTTTATTTTGTTTTTTAGATAATAATTATTTATTTCAAAATTATTTTTTTAATACATTTAAAAAAAATCACATTAAAATAAAGATACAAAAATACACATACTTTCATTTTTTTTGAATAAATACAAATATTTATCCAAAAAAATAAAAAAAAATAAAAAATTATTGATTATTTATAAAAAATGATTTAACTTTGTGATTGTGAAAACCATAATCTAATGAATAAATCGTTGTTGAATACTAATTTATCTCAATTTTTACTGGAAAATTCTTTTGTAGGCGTACATCTTGTGGACGTTGAAGGCATTATTCGATATATATGCCCTCAAATAGAACAAATGTTAGGTTATACAGCAGAAGAAATGATAGGAAAAAAATGTTGGGATTTTATATACAAAGATGACATAAAATATCTTAGAAAAGCAACGGAAATGATGTTAAAAGGTTTTCAAAAAGAAACCGAATTAGAACTAAGATTGGTGCATAAAAACGGAAAAATTAAATTTTTTTATAATAAAATGCACAATTTTTTGGATAATAACATAGGATTTGTTACTACTTATTTTCAAGAAATTACAGAAAAAAAAGAAGAAGAATATTATATTGAACAAACTCAACAATATTTACAAGCTATTTTAGACCATACGCAATATGGATTTTTTTTATTGACTCCTTCGAGAAAAGTTTTGTATTTTAATGCTACTGCTTACGAAATTATTTCGCAATCTGAAGAAAATCTAAAAATGGGAGATGATTTTTTGGATTATGTCAGTAGCAAAAACAGAACGCATTTTTTGGAGTCTTTTGAAAAATGCTTATTGGGAGAAAACATTGGTTATGAACGCAAAATTCCGATGCCTGATGGAACAGAAAGGTGGTTAGATTTTATGATTTCGCCTATTTATTTCAAAAAAAATGAAATTTATGGCGTTTCTATTACTTTGACAGATATGACTGCTCGAAAAATGGCAGAAATGAGTCTTCTAAAAAGCGAAAAAACTTTACAAGCTATTTTTAATAATTCAGCTCAAATTGCTTTTTTAGTAGATAAAGAATATAAAATTATTGCTTTGAATAGATATGCCACCAAAGTAACCACATCAAAATTAGGAAAAACAGCCAAAATAGGGGACAATTTTTTTGAATTTGTAGAAGAATCACAAAAAGAAGAAGTAAAACAAAGAATTTTACATTGTTTGGAAGGTAATTATCTAAGAATCGAAAGAGAAATGAATTTAGTAGATTCAAAACAATGGCTGGAAATTTTTTATGCTCCTATAGAAAACGAAAATAAAGAATATTTTGCGGTCAATATTGCTATGTTTAGTATTTCTGAACGCAAAAACGCAGAAGAAAAACTAAGATATAGCGAAAAATTATACCAAACTATCGCCGAAAACTTCCCTAAATCAAACGTCAATGTTTTTGATAAAAATTTTAAATTGATATTTACACAAGGGCAGTTGTATAAATATATGGATTTGGTTAGAGAAGATTTTATGAATAAAACTATTTATGAAATTTTTAGTACTCGAACTAATCTTATCTTAGAAAAAAATATGAAAGATGCACTCAAAGGCATCTCAACAAGTTTCGAACACAGAAATAAATTAGGTATTTTTCTTGTCAATACGCTTCCGCTCACACAAGAAAATCAAAATGATATCGAAAATATTTTAGTTATTTTCCAAGATATTACTGAAATCAAAGAAAAAGAAAAAAATTTAGAACAATTAAACCACGACTTAGACGAACAAAATCAAGTATTAAAAAATAAAGAAGAACAACTTTTAGCACTCAACGAAGAACTAACCGTCAGCAACGAACATTTGATATTGCAACAAGAAGTTTTAACAGAAATTAATGATAAATTAAACCGACAAAGAAATATTTTAGAAAGTGTAAATATTGAATTAGAACTCAAAAATGAAACGCTTTTGAACAGAGAAGGTGAACTTAGAGAAGCATATCAAAAAATATTAAACCAACAAAATGAAATGCACTTTAGTTTGACAGAACAACAAAGCCTAAACGAACAACTTGTCATTAAAAATCAAGAATTGGCTTCACAAGAAGAAGAATTAAGGTCTATTAACGAACAATTAAGACTACAACAAGATGAAATGAAAATTACTTTGGCTCAACTTTCGGATAGAAATTTTGAGTTAGACCAATTAGTTTATCGAACTTCACACGATATTCGCTCTCCTTTGACTTCTATTTTAGGCTTGGTAAATATTATGCGTTTGGAAGGTTTGCCTGATAATCTGGCAGAATATGTGGATAGAATGGAAATGAGTGTGCAAAAATTAGATAGATTTGTGAATTCGATGCTTAATTTTGCAAAAGTAAACAGAACAGAAAGAAAAAGTGAGCCAATTAGTTTTGAAGATATTATCTTGAAGTGTGAGGAAGATTTTAGATATATGCCACATTTTGATAGAGTAACTCAAAAGTACGTCATCAAAAACGAAAAAGCAATACAATTTTATGGTGATATTTTAAGATTAGAAATTATATTTGCTAATATTATTTCAAACGCTATCAAATATCAAGATTTAAACAAAGAAAATAATACATTAGATATTAACATTGTTTTTGAAGATGGATATGTTAATATTGTTTTTGAAGATAATGGAATTGGTATCAAAGAAGAATATATCAAAAAAATATTTGATATGTTTTTTAGAGCAACCGACAAAGGCGAAGGCTCTGGACTTGGTTTATATATTGTAAAACAAACTATCGAAAAATTAGGCGGAAGCATCAAAGTAAAAAGTGAATATGGAAAAGGAACTTTGATGAATATTTTATTACCTAATTCATCAAAATAATATGCAAAATACACTTTTTATTAGTCAAACAAAAATAACTCCTGAGGTTAAATTTGAGCCAAATGGTAGTTTATATTGGAATGGAGAAGCATTCCCCGAAGATGCTCCAACTTTTTTTCAGCCTGTTTTGGCGTGGTTAAGAGGATACATCAAAAGCGAATATGTCCAAATAAAGAATACAAAAACATATTTCAAAAGTAAATTATTGTATTTTAATTCAGGAGCAAGACCTTATATTTTGAATGCTATTAAATTATTAAACGAATTGGCACAAACAGGACATAGAGTAGAAATTGATTGGGAATACGATATGGCAGGAGATATTGATGAAGATGATATCAACTTCCCAGAACTTTTGGAAAATTTTAGCATACATATTAATTACATATTAAATAAATAAAAATATGGCAAAAGAATTAAAAGAAATACAAATAGAACTCACAAACACAATGATTCAACATTATGTAGAATCAGTAGGCTTGGCTTTTGAAGATACTTATAATGACAAAAAGCAATGTTGGTGTTGGAAAAGAGGAACAGCGGATATCGAAGTTTTTGTGCAATCTGTTGAAATTGGAAAAACAAAAACAAGGGAATATTTAAGAATATTCTCTCATGTAGCTGATGTCCCAAAAATTAGTAAACAAGGGCGTGAAGATTTTTTATTAAAATTATTACAAGCAAATGATAGAAGTTTGGGCGTAAAACTAACCGTAATGGGTGAAACAAATAAAGTATATGCTACTTATGAAAGGGATATTAGCGGAATGGACTACCAAGAACTTTCTACTTGTATTTCTGACCTCGAATGGTGGGCTGATAAATTTGATGACGAATTAAAAAGCCATAATAATTAACTAAAAATAAACAGCAATATTAAACACACAAAATAAAAAAAATGTCAAATAAAAAAATTTTAATTGCCGAAGATAGTTCTGTTATCCAAAATATTGCCAAAAAAGTATTAGGATTTCAAGGCTATGATATTTTTATTGCCAAAAACGGCAAAGAAGTCTTAGAAAAAGTACAAAATGAAATGTTTGATGTGATTTTAATGGATATTAATATACCTCATATTGATGGTATGGAATGTGCCAAACAAATAAGGACTTTGGCTGATGTGATAAAATCAAAAACGCCTATTATTGCCGTTACAGGCAATGCCAACAATTATTCAAAAGAAGATTTTGAGGCAGTCGGTATCAATGAATATATGCCCAAGCCCATCAATTTTGATATTTTGATTGAATACTTAAAAAAATTATTAGCATAAAAAATGATATTTATTACAGGCATCACAGGTTTGGTTGGCAGTTGGATAGCCAGAGAATTATTGGCACAAAATCATACAATTATTGCACTCAAACGTTCTGATGCTGATATTTCTTTTATCAAAGACATTGAACAAAAAATTGAATGGATAGAAGGTGATATTTTTGATGTCGCGGTTTTAGCAAAAGCCATCGAAAAATCAGAGTATGTCATTCACGCCGCCGCAATGGTTTCTTTTGCCCCAAAAGATAGAAAAATAATGTACGAAACCAATGTCGAAGGTACAAAAAATATGGTCAATGTGGCTCTTGATTTTCCACTCAAAAAATTTTTATTTATTAGTTCGATTGCCGCTTTAGGGCGTTCAAAAAATACTGAAATCATTACAGAAAAAAACGAATGGGAAGATTCTCCTTTGAATAGTTTTTATGCAAAAACAAAATTTTGGGCAGAATTAGAAGTTTGGAGAGCCGAATCAGAAGGCTTAAAAGTAGCGGTTCTTAATCCTTCGATTGTGTTGGGTGAGGCTAATTGGGAAAAAAGTAGCACACAATTATTCCGATATGCGTATCAACAAAAAAGTTTTTATCCACAAGGAACTATCAATTATATTGATGTCAAAGATTTGGCGAAAATAAGTGTTAAACTACTTTTTTCAGATATTGTTGGTGAAAAATTTGTCGCCAATGCAGGCAAAACAACTTATTTGGATTTTCTTACCAAAACTGCTCACTTATTGAATAAAAAACCACCTACAAAACCCGTTAAAAAATGGATGGGCGAATTGGCGTGGCGAATTGGTGCAATATATAGTTTTTTCACAGGAAAAGCCCCTTTGATTACCAAAGAAACGGCAAGAAGTTCTCAAAATGATTTTTCATATAGCCACCAAAAAATAAAACAAACTTTTGATTTTGAATTTACTCCCTTAGAAAATACATTAGAAAGAGTTTGTCAAGAATTGAAAAAAAGATACAAATTGTAAGAAAAAAGGTAACTATTTAGGTATGGTTAAAAGTTATTATTTTGGTTAAAAGTATCTCGTGCAAGCGTGGACGCTTGCACGAGATACTATAACTGGTGCAAGTGTGGACGCTTGCACAAAAATAAGTTATCAATATATGATAAAAAAAAATGCGAAAGTTTTTAAAACTCTCGCAAATATATATAATCAAAAAAAATTATCTTTCAAAAGGAGCATTACTTTTACGTTCTAAAAACATTTGTTTACCAAAGTTTTCATAAATATCGGCTTTTATTTTCATTTCTCTTTTAGGATTAAATGGATCATTGCTCGAAATCGTAAAAACATCATCTAACAAATGAATTTTATCTGTATTGATAGTCAATTCTAAAACTTCTGACTGACCGGGTGCCACTACGCCATTCGATAAACCAAAACTAATACAATTACATTTGCTTTCCAAACTTGTAATCACTAAATTTTCTTGTCCTGTATTTGAAATTGTAAAGCGTTGTTTTGGTTTTTCTCCACTTTCAACCTTTCCAAAATCAAACGAATATCTATCTAATTGAAAACTTGGAGGATTAAGTTTGATAGCAGAATTTTCTGCATTTTTGCCTTGTGTATTGGCAATTCCTGAGGCTTTTGCTTTCACAAAACCTTTGATATACAACAATAAATGCTGTTTTTTGCTATTACTTTTTACTGTAAGGCTTTTTGTGAAAGGACCTGGTTTGTCTTTGCTATCAAAAGTGGCTTTGATAATACCTTTTTTGTTTGGATAGATAGAGCCTGTCGTCCAAGAGGGTGCAGTGCAACCGCAAGAGGCATCAACTTTGATAATTTCGAGGGGTTGGTCGCCTGTGTTCGTAAATTCAAACTCATAACTGACTAACATTCCTTCGTCAATATTACCAAAATCGTGTGTTTCGTCTTTAAAATTCATAATGCCTTGTGCGAAAACTGAAGGCAAAACAAAAGATAAAAATAACCATATACATATTTTTTTCATAATTTTTGTTTTTTTGTTTTTCTAAAACAACGTATTTTTTTTATTATTCTTATTTTTTTTGTAAATATTTTTCTAATTATTTAGGTATAGTTAATAAAATTATTATTATGAACTTCGTGCAAGCGTGGACGCTTGCACGAGATACTCACTGGTGCAAGCGTCCACACTTGCACCAAAATAACCTAAATAGTTTTATATTTTTTAAAATTCAGTAGTTGTTTTAATGACTGATATATTTTTTCTCCTTATCAAAGAAGTGCCGGGTTCGGGAATAGTACCGATGATTAATAAATCGTTTGTTAGCGGATTTCTATAAAAATTAGTCGGAACATTATCTTCATTATTTCCAATTAAAATGGTTTTGATGAGTTCACCTCTGCCATCTCTTTTGAATTTGGTCAATGAAATATCTTTTTTTGATAATGGGTTTTCGTTTACGCCCAAAACTAATATATTATTTTGAGCATCTTCTGTCAAGGCAATAAAATCATCAGAATAAACTTGAAATGTTTTGTCCCAAGAAGTGATATTGCCACCAATCTGGTCTAATTTTGCAATAAATGCTTTTAAATTAGTTTGATTGTTACTCAAATTAAGTGTTCCTGCTACTGCATATCGTCCGCCTGTAAGAAATTTTACAGCTTTTGCTACTCCTGAATACTCTGTTAAAACGCTTACCGAACGGGTAGCTACCAAAGTTGGAGCAGTCAAGTTAATTGTAAATTCTGTAATCATTGGATTATCTACACTTGTGCCAGCCACCAAAAACCTTGCTTGATTGTTATCTACCAAAACTTTTTCTAATACTTCTCCTCTACAACTGCTGCATATTGCTGAGGCTTCATTGGTAATAGTTATGTTGCCTAAAAAATCACTTTCGCCTGTTGGTGTATTCATAATCAACTTTCCTGAAGATGAAAATTGATGTAAAATGACCACTGGTCTGCTACTTTCGGCGGTTGTCAAAGATACAATTAAAATATCTTTTCCATTTTTATTCACTTCTACTACGCCTGTATAATATTCATCACTCGAACTATTTGTACTGACATCACCCCAATCTAAATCTCCTGTTTGGTCAAATTTCAAAATAAAAGCATCTCTATCGCCTGCACCTGTCAAAATACTACCTACAATCACAAAACCACCATCGTTTGTATTGACAATACTTCTTGGAGTTATCAAAGAATTAGTTAGTTTAAAAGACGCATTATCCAAAGAATCTATCAAAACTCCTGTAGGATTTAAAATACCAACCCAAAGGTCGCTGATATTTTCTCTGCCTACTGCTACATAGTTGCCATTGTTTAATCTTGTAACGCCCAGCACCAACTCATCAACGCCTGTTTGTCCAAAAACTTTTCCTTGTTGTGCTAAGGTAACTGAATCGGTAACAGGAATAATAATAATTTTTCGTGTTGTATCACTGCTTTTTTTACCATTGAGTTTATCCATTTCTACACTCAAAGTAAGGTTATAAGTACCAATGCTATCGTAAGCAAAAACAGGATTTTTTTCTCTCGATATTTTATTTTTATACCCAAAATTCCATAAAAAAGAAGATGCACCTGTAGTTTTTTCACCTACTTGCAAATCAATATTTTGCCCTACGCGTGCTACGTTTGGGGCGGTAAAAGAAGAACCAAATGGAATAAATTTGATAGTTTCTAATTTTTCGAGAGGATTACAGGCGTAAGCCATCAAAATGGCTATCATTGCAAGGATAAATATAGAATATTTTTGTAATTTCATAGAATTTAGATATGGGTATTTTTTAACTTTATTCTTTTTTGTATGATTAAGTAAGTGTTTTAAGTATTTTTTTCTGTTACAAGCATTTTTTTATCTACATAAAAAGGAGCAAAAGGAAACAAAGAAGCAATAGCAACCCAAAAAGTTTTTTTCCATTGCCAATCATATAACACGTGTGCATTGACGACTAACATCAAATAACTGACAAACAACAAACCGTGAATCATACCAATTACTTGCACAAATTGTGGTAAATTAGCAAAATATTTGAGAGGCATCGCCAAACCTAATAACAAAAGATAAGACCAGCCTTCCATTTTTGCGACTATTTTTAAAATTGATAAAGATGAAAATATATTTTGCTCCATTTTTTATCTGATAATATTTTTTACGAAGTAAAAAGAAAAATAATTGATTGCAAAATTACAAAAAAAAATTAAAAAGTTATGTTTTTTATGATAAAATTTTAAAATTGATTATTTTCTGCCATAATCAGCAGGAATTTGTCCCCAATTTTCTGTGTCCCATTTTAAAATAGGTACTCTAAAAGTATTATTTTTGAGCCATTGCAAAGCCCTATCTACTTGATTAAACAAAGGTTCGTTTTTTGGGGTGCGTTCTTGTTTTGTTTTGACTTCCATTTTTTTGACCCAACTTATGGCGGTCATCGAATCAGAATAAATAGGTATATTAATTTGTTTTTTTTCAAACCAAGCCAACGCATACACAATCGCCAAAAACTCTCCTATATTATTAGTGCCATCTTCTAAATTTCCTTGTGAAAAAATAATTTCTTTGGTGGCAGTATTTACGCCTCTGTATTCTACCAAGCCCGGATTTCCACTGCAAGCGGCATCAACAGAAATACTTTCCAAAATAGGAGATGTATTATGATTGTTTGTATGATTGTTTTTATCTAATTTTTTTTCGTCTGTGATATTTTGGGTAATTGAAGAAGAATAAGGCATTTTGAAAGCTTTTTCGGCTTCCGTTTTAGTAGCAAAAGATTTATATTTTGCATCTTGAAAACCCTCGACTTGTGTTTTACACTCGTCCCAATTGTCAAAAATTCCTGTTTTTCTACCTTTCCAAACGACATAAAATTTTTGTTTTGGCATGATTTAGTAGGTTATTTTTTTGTTTATTATTTCAAATAGGTTCTACTAAGATTTATACGATTTTTCTATTGAGAACTGTAGCACACACTTTTAGTGTGTGTCCACACACTAAAAGTGTGTGCTACAGTTTTTATTTTCCGTATAACCATAGTACAAACCAGCCAATGCACCCGTTACACAACCTGTTGTATCAGTATCTTCTCCTAAATTAACGGCTTTTAAAACTGCTTCTTGATATGTTTTTGTAGTCAAAAAACACCATAAACTTGCTTCCAAGGTATGCAATACATAACCTGAACTTCGGATTTCTGAATCTGTATGTTCTACCAATTTTTTTATGGTATAAGGACTATAAGGCACTTCTAAAATTCTATGAAAATTACGTAATTCTAACGCTGAACAAAGTGGATAAGTCGTATTAAAATCTATTATTATTTTTTGCATTTTTTCAAAGGCTTCAAATTTTTCATTTCCTTGCAAAAGCAATAAAGCATATTCACAATAAATAAAACAAGAAAAAATTGACCTAATGTGTGCGTGTGTGATAGATGAAACTTCGGCTATACATTCAAAACGTTTTTTAATATCATCAGGGAATTTTTTTTGCAAATAAAAAATAATTGGAATGATACGCATCAACGAACCATTACCATTATCCATTTCTGTTGTTCCACCTGTAAGCAAAGGGTTTTGATTAGTTTTAATTTTTTGTATAGATTTTGCGGTGGCAATTCCTACATCAAAAATTTTTCCGTGTGCCGCCCAAAAACCATCTTCATACCATTTTAAAAAATTATTAGCAATTTTTTTTAAGTCATATTCTTCTGTGAGTGCTTCAGCTAAACAAAAAGCCAAGCTACTGTCATCAGACCAAGTACCTGCTGGTTGGTTATGTGTTCCAAAACCTTCCATATTTTTTATCAATCCTCTTTTTTCAATTCGTTCTCTTGATAAAAATTCAATAGGCACTCCCAATGCATCGCCTATTGCTAATCCTAAAAATGTGGCAGTAATTTGATTAATCATTATAAAAATAAGCTTAATTCAATCAATAAAAAAGTTTCACAATATTAAATTTTGATGTGATTAGTGTAATAAAACTTAGAATAAATTTTAAAATATACTTAAAATTTGTATTTCTATACTCTCTAAAACCAATCACAAATATTAATTTATTTCAACATTTTTATTTTTCACAAAGATAAATCATATTTTTTTAAAAAATAAATTTATCAATCATAAAAATGAAAAAAAATTATTAATATGATAAAAATATGCTTAACATCACGTTATTTTTGTTTAATTTATTGTTTATGTTAGTTTTTATATTTTTGTAATGTCAAGAAAGTTATACATTTTAGAAGTTATACTAAGAATTACACAAAATCAATTTCAGTGCTTTTAATTTTCTCTAATTCTATTGAAATCATTTTTTTGATTTCTTCAATTTTGTGGTATTTTTTTGCAATTTCTTGCTGGGCAATTAAGTCAAAATCTCCGTTGGAGTAGATTCATCTTGTTCAGCAACTTCATATAATTGTAAATCATTATTATCGTCAAAACTAAAATCTATTGAATTAGTCAATAAATCTCCATTTTGAATATAAATTTCTGCATTTTTGTTAGGTGCAGATTGCAAAATTTTCATAAGTTCAGATATTTTCATTATTTTAAAAATGTTTAAATTTCAACTTTAATAGTAGTGATTTTTTTTACTTCTATTTCAAGTTGTTTTTTAATTTCTTCAATTTTTTGATATTTTTCTGCGATTTGTTGTTGGGTTTCTATGTCAAAATCTCCATTTATTTTAATAGGAATTTCTATTAAAATATCTTTGATTTTTGCAACGGTTGGTTTATTCTGCCAATTAAAATTGTATTGATTAAATACATTACTTAACTGATATACTAAGTATTGATAATGTAAATTTTCATTTTTCTTAATTAACAGACGAGCATCGCCATTTATACTAAATTTATGTTCTGCTCTATAAAAAACAGTTCCTGCATATACTCCATTAGTTGTAATTTGGATACATTCGGTTTCGTGGTCAAACGTGTTAATATAACCAAATACGCCATTTTCTTTAGTATTAGCAGAATAAACCACAAATTCCCCCTTATTTCTATTCAAATAAGCCTGAGTTAGTTTTGAATTACCACTGATTATATCAAATAACTCGATTAAAGTGAATGATTTAATCAAAGTACTTGTACTTATTTCTTGGTTCATTGCCACTAATTCATTTTTTAATGTTAAAATAATATTAGCAGTATTTTCCAATAAATAAGGGTATTCTTTTGCCTTTATGCTCACTTCTTCATCAAGAATACCAAGTACTATTTTATCTTCTTTATTCCAAAAATTGTCAATATACCACGCATTAGGTAATTCTACTCTATCTGCAAAAATGGAAATTGGTTGTACTTTACATCTTTTATCGGGATTAAATTTGGCAAAACCTTGTTTATTTCCTTTATAAAAAGAAAATAACTCGACTGCTTCGCTAAGGTCATCTTGTAGCATTGAAAAACGGTAAATATCTCTTGTTTCGCCTATTTCACTTACCAAATAAGTAAAGACAGGAAAATTTTGTATGTCTTTTTTATTTGCTTTTTTTGTCAAACAAAGAATGTATGTTTTTTGTGGGGTAGTAAAAAAAGTTTTCAAAGGCAGAGAAATAATACCGTCAATGTAACACTCGTCAAGGATAAATTGACGCATATTTTTATCACTTTGGCGGTTAAAAAGTCCGTCAGGAACAATAATATATGCCTTTCCATTGGGTTTTAAAGCCCGAATTATCCACTCCATAAACAAACCTTCCACGCCCATTGCATTCACTTTGTAGTAATCTTTTAGTTCACCGTCTTTACTGATTTCTTCTTTCAAGTTACTGCTACCACTCATCACATAGGGCGGATTTGTCAAAATCAAATCATATTCATCACGCACAGGTTCAGATAATGTACCGAGAATAGAATTAGTTTTGAGTTCAAAACTTTCATTAAATAATTCAGAAAATTTATGAGTTAAATTAGGATTATCTCTAATTAAATCCGAAAAATATATCAGCATATTAGCCTTTGCTAAAATGATAGTTTTTTGCTCGTCTTTATCAAAACCTTTGTCATAACCCACTAACTTTATTTTGGGGGCAATACCTTTTTTATCAACTTTATAAAAGTTTTCTAAATGTTTTTTGATGGGTTCTAAAAGGAATTTTCCCACACCACAGGCAGGGTCACAGATTGTGATACCTTCTTTTATATCATCTTTTGCCATCTCTGTAATGGCACGTACCACACACAAGGGCGTAAAAAATTGTCCCCAATTTTTCTTAGAAATACTTTCTTTCAAAAAACTTTCAAATAATTGGCTTTTAAAATCATAATCAATATGTTCTAATTTGCCATAAGTCTTAAATTTTTCTAAAACTTTTTTGAAAACTGTGCTATAACCTTTTACTGCTTTTTGGTCTTTGGACACAAAAATAGTTCCGTTAATAATCGTTGTTTTATCTTTGGTGCTTTCTGGAAATAAAACTTTTACTTTGGGACGAATAGTATTAGCATAAATATCTAAAACCTCTTCTGTATTATTTGAAGAATAACTACTCATCAAAGTATCAAAATTATAGATACCTTGTAAAACTCCTAAATCACTTAAATATTTGAAAATAAACAATTCTACAAAAGTATAAAGGCAATTTTCGGGTGTTGCACCACTTACTGACCATATATCCTGCCAAATACTACGTGCCAAATCCGTAGGATTAACCAATTCTTTGGGTTTAATTTGGTCGTTTTTTTCGTGAATAGAAAAGTTAATTTTTTCTATTAAAGCAGGTAATTTTTCGTCTGCTTTGTCAAATTTATATTTTAATTCTTGTCCGTTTTCGTCTTTTATTCGGTTGCCTGTTTGCACATTTACCCAAACAGTTTCTTGTGTATCTGTGGCAATAATAATTTTTGCTTTTAAGATTTTTGCAACCTCAATTTCTTGATTGATGGCTTTTTCTTGTTGTGCTTTGGTTTTAAATTCAGCAGGTTTTTTATATTCAATAATCGCAATCACTTTTTTTCTTGACACAATTATTGCATCAACTTTTTTATTGTCAATATCTCCATAATCTACATTCAAAATAATACCTGCCTCTTTTAGTGCTTTTATAGTCGTAGCGCCAATGTTATAAAAATCCCATTTTCCTATTTTTTCGGGATTTTTTAACAAGTCACGTTGTAAAAGTTCTTCGTTCATAATGCAATAAAAATTTATTTGTCTTGCAAAATTATATCTAATTTTTTTAAATACAAAAATATTTCAAAAATTATTTTTATAAACTTTTATGTTTAATAAATAAACAAAAGAAATTACTACTATTTTCTTAAAATTTTACTTTTATGACAATTTTAATTAAATTTTATATTAGTAAAAAAAACTATTTTTTTAATATCCTTGAATAACTTTGAAAATTTATGAGGATAAATTCTAAAATTATATAAAAATATTTGGAATTACAGAAAAAAATATTTTAATTTGCGTAATGAAAAAAATAATGGCTTTGTCTTTATCTTTTTGGCTTTTTTTTGGTAGCTTATTTCCAAAAATAAGTATGGAAGAGTTGTGTAAAGTACCTATTTTGTTTCAACATTATATCGCTCAACACGCTGATTTATCTTTTTTTGATTATTTAAAACAACATTATGGGGAAAATAACACGCATCAAAACGATACCGAACATAATCAATTGCCTTTACATAATCATTCTCATCTCTGTTCAGGATTTTTGTTTACTTATTTTAAATTTTCTTATTTTTTGTTAGAAAATTCTTTTTTTGTGTCCAATAAAACTCAAAAAATTGTTTATTTTTGGGAAAATAATTATCAATTTCAACCTGAAAACTCCCTTTTTTCTCCTCCAAAATTTATCCACCATAAAGTATAATATTCTATCATTCATAATTGATTTTTAGAATACAAACAATAAAAAACAAACTAAAACTTGTTTTAAATAGTTTAAAATTGCTTTTAGAAAATCAAATTTTCATTCTTATTCTTTATTTTTCAAATGAAACAAAAAATAATTTTTTTATTTTTATGTTTTTTGTGGAACGTGATGTCTGTATTTTCACAACCAATTATTAGTTTAGAAAATGCCATCGAACTAACAAAAAAACAAAATTTAGGGTTGCAAACGACCGCCTTAGAAATAGAAATGACAAAAAAAATGCAAAAAACTGCCTTTGATTTGCCAAAAACCGACTTTTCGATGCAATATGGAAATGTCAATAATTTTCAAATTGATTATAGTTTTAATGTCGTACAAAGTTTTTCGTTGCCTAATGTGTATCAAAAAAAATTAGCTTATAATAAACAACAAACTACACTTACTGAAAAAAAATTAGCATACCAACAAAAAGAAATCATCAAATTGGTAAAAATTGCATATTATCAAATCGTTTTTTTATATGAGAAAAAAAATCTCTTATCAAAACAAGATAGCCTACAAACTTCGCTCACAAAAACGGCTACTACGCGTGTGCGGATAGGTGAGGGAAAAGAATTAGAACGTTTGTCGGCTAATTTGATGTTGCAAGACCTCAAAAATCAACAAAACCAAATTGAAAATGAATTAAAAATCCAAAAAGAAGAACTCAAAAAATTGTTAAATTTAGAAACTGACTTTGATATTGCAGATAAAAAATTGACCAAAAGATTTTTTAATTTTGCACAAATTGATGTGTCAAAAAATCCACAACTTATATTTTTAAAACAACAAATTGAACTACAAAAAACGAATACAAAAGTGCAAAAAACGGCTTTCTCGCCTGATTTAAGGCTGGGTTATTACAATATGCGTGAAAGTGAAAATCCTAATTTGCACGTAGCACAACTTGGTATCGCATTGCCAATATTTAATATAGGACGAAAAGCAATGGTTTCTTCAGCACAAATTCAAGAAAAAATAGCAGAAAGTCAATTGAATTATCAACAACAAATCACAGAAAGAAATGCTCAAATTTTGAAAGCACAATTTGAAAGAAGCCAAGAGGCAATTAATTATTATGAAAATGTAGCACTGATTGAAATTGATAAAATTCAAAACACTTTTCAAAAAGCTTATCAAAGTGGCGAAATTAGTTATGTAGAATTGACGCAAAATCGACTACAAACTTTTCAAATTTTAATGAATTATTGGCAGGAATTATCAAATTATAATCAAATTATTATCCAAATTGAATTTTTAACAGGAGAATAAAAAAAAACAATGAAAACTAAATTATTTTATATTTTATACGTATTTTTGGCATTAGTATCTTGTCAAAATACAAAAAAAGAAACTCAAACCAACCACCAAGACGAACACAAACACGCCGAAAACGAAATCGAACTCACTGACGCACAAATCAAAACCATCGGGCTTGAAATTGGTGGATTTGAGCAGTCAAATATTGGTGAAGTCATTAAGGTTACGGGAATGGTTGATGTGCCTGTTGAAGGGCGTGCCGCTGTAAACCCACCTGTTGAGGGGTTTTTGAAAAAAACAGAAATTATGGTCGGACAATTTGTTACACAAGGACAAATTTTGACTTCGTTGGAGCATCAAAATTATATTATTTTGCAAGAAAATTATTTGACGACAAAAAACGAAGTGGATTATTTACTCAAAGAATTTGAAAGGCAAAAAGAATTGAGTGCTGAAAATATCAACGCAAAAAAAACTTTTCAACGCATTGAAACCGATTTATCTATTCAACAAACTAAAAAAGCATCTTTAGAAATGCAATTGCGTATTTTGGGCATTGAACCTACGCAAATTTCTGCCAAAAATTTACAACGATATGTGTTTATTCGCGCACCTATTGAGGGCTATGTCAAAAAAGTAAGTGCGGTGGCGGGGCGTTTTGTCAATACACAAGAAACTCTGTTTGAAATCGTAAGCAATACACACAAACATATCGAGTTACAAGTGTTTGAAAAAGATATTTTAAAAGTAAAAAAAGGACAAAAAGTTGTTTTTTATTCACCTAATTCGCCTGATGACGTACATACAGGAGAAGTTTTTTTGATAGGACAAGCCATTGATTTGCAACAAAAAACGGTCAATGTTCACGTACATTTTTCTGATGAACAGAGCGAAAAAAATTTTTTGGAAGGTATGTATATTGAAGCAAAAATTTTACTTTCTGAACAAAAACAAGAAACAATTGCTGAAGATGCAGTCATTAGAGATGGCGAAAATAGTTTTGTATTTATTCAAACAAAAAAAAATCATTACAAAAAAATCGCTATCAAAATTAAAAACGAAAACGACAAACAAATTTCTTTCGAATGGGCTGAAAATATGCCAAATACTCCAAAAATTGTCAAAAAAGGCGCTTATTATTTGAATGCACAAATGAATGTAGGACAAGAAGAAGGACATGCGCATTAAAAAAAACCAACATTAAAATAAAAAAAATGGATAAAATTATTTTGTTTAGTATCAAAAATAAATTGATTGTTTTGGTATTTATATTTGCCTTGATTTTTTGGGGAATGTATGCTATTTCTCAAATTCCGATTGATGCTGTGCCTGATATTACGAACAATCAAGTGCAAGTGATTACCAAATCGCCTTCTTTTTCTGCTCAAGAAATTGAACAATTTATTACTGCACCTTTGGAATTGAATTTGGCAAATTTGCAACAAGTAGAAGAAATTAGGTCAGTTTCGAGGTTTGGTTTGTCTGTGATTACGGTGGTTTTTGAGGACAATATGGATACTTATAAAGCAAGGCAATTAGTGAGTGAGAAAATTTTGAATGTGCCTATTCCCAAAGAAATGGGAACACCCGAAATGATGCCTATCTCGACAGGTTTAGGAGAAATTTATCAATATATTATCCATACTAAAAAAGGCTTCGAAAAAAAATATTCTGCTACCGAACTTAGAACCGTCCAAGATTGGATAGTAAGAAGGCAATTAGCAGGCACAAAAGGCGTAGCTGAAATCAATTCTTTTGGTGGATTTGTCAAGCAATACGAAGTATGTTTGAATCCAGAAAAACTAAAAAGTTTTGGATTAAGTATTGCAGAAGTTTTTACGGCTTTACAAACCAATAATCAAAATACGGGCGGCAGTTATATCGAAAAAAATTCACAAGCCTTTTTTATTCGTGGCGAAGGAATGGTTACAAATTTAGAAGATATAAAAAAAATTGTCATCAAAAATATCAATCAAACTCCAATCTTGGTTCGAGATGTGGCAGAGGTAGTTTTTGGACACGCATCAAGATATGGAGCCATGTCTTACAATGGAAAAGGCGAGGTAGTGGGCGGAATTGTGATGATGTTGAAAGGAGAAAATTCTTCAAAAGTGATTCAAAATATCAGAAAACGAATCGAACAAATACAAAAAACGCTTCCTGAGGGATTGATTATTGAGCCTTTTTTGGATAGAATGGATTTAGTTTCACGCGCTATGCAAACCGTTTTAACCAATTTATTAGAAGGTGGTTTGATTGTTATTTTTGTGTTAGTGTTGTTTTTAGGTAATTTAAGAGCAGGATTGGTGGTGGCTTCTGTGATTCCTTTGTCTTTGCTTTTTGCTTTGGGAATGATGCACACTTTTGGTATTTCTGCCAATTTGATGAGTTTGGGGGCGATAGATTTTGGATTAGTAGTTGATGGGGCGGTGATTATTTTAGAAGCAGTTTTGCATCGATTGTATTTATCTCAATATCAAGAAGAAACCTTAGAAGAAAGCGTTTATCAATCAGCCAAACAAATCAGACAATCCGCCGCTTTTGGAGAATTGATTATTTTGATGGTTTATTTACCGATTTTGACTTTATCAGGAATAGAAGGAAAAATGTTTAAACCTATGGCACAAACGGTTGGTTTTGCGATTTTGGGAGCATTGATTTTGTCTTTGACTTATGTTCCGATGATGTCTGCTTGGGTTCTCACACGCACACGCACACACAAAGCCACTTTTGCTGATAAACTAATGCAATGGATAGAAAAAATATATTTACCTATTTTTTATTTTTGTATGCGGTTCAAAAAAATCGTTATTTTTTCAACCCTTTTATTATTTTTATTAAGTATAACGCTTTTTAGTTTTTTAGGTGGTGAATTTATACCACAATTAGACGAAGGAGATTTTGCTGTCGAAACCAGATTATCGGCAGGAACATCATTATCACAAACCATCGAAACTTCTCAAAAAGCAGAAAAAATATTACTCACATTCCCCGAAGTTAAAAATGTTGTATCTAAAATTGGTACTTCTGAAATCCCCACAGACCCAATGCCTATGGAAGCAAACGATTTGATGGTAATTTTGAAAGATAAATCTGAATGGAAAACCACACAAGATAAGGAAGAATTGGCAAACAAAATGAGAGAGGCTTTATCGGTTTTGATTGGCGTAAATTTTGAATTTCAACAACCTATCGAAATGCGTTTTAATGAATTGATGACTGGTGCAAGGCAGGATGTAGTGGTGAAATTATTTGGTGAAAACCTAGACACATTGGCTCACTACGCCGCCATATTAGGAAAGTTAGCAGCCAATACCAAAGGCGCCATCAATGTATACGTGGAGCCACTGAATGGTCTCCCACAGTTGGCCATTAAATTTAACCGATCCTTACTGGCTCAATACCATATTTCTATTGCCGATGCAAACGCTGTAGTAAATGCTTCGCTAGCAGGTAAAATAGTAGGAGCAGTATACGAAGATGAAAAGCGGTACGATGCTGTGGTAAGGGTGGCCAAAACAGCC
>RDXZ01000139.1 GCA_004293265.1 Bacteroidota bacterium
GTTCCTTATAGGGTTAATTAGAGCTTCAGACCTTCATGAATTTTCAATAAAAGAAAATACTAAAATGGTTTCTATTCAATTATTTGGAAGTAGTGGAACAATGATTAATGATAAAATTATAATTTCAAACGAATACAATAAAGAATTTGAAAGTGTAAGAATGCAATTAAAAGAAAAATTGGTTACTTTAGACGTTCATAAGCGTAAGCAATTACTTATGGAGTTGTTATCAGTAGAACTGAATGAAAATTTAGTATTATGAGTGAAATAAAACATGTGTTAGGTATTTCTGGAGGAAAAGACAGTGCTGCTTTGGCTATTTATATGAGCCGAAAACATTCTGATGTAAATGTAGAATATTACACTTGCGATACTGGAAAAGAATTGACTGAGACTTATGATTTAATAAATAAATTAAATTCGGTTTTAGGAAAAAACATTCGTCTTTATAAATCTATTGATGAACTAAATTCTCCTGAAAAAAATCCTTTTGACCATTTCTTAGCTATGTACGGTGGTTATTTACCTTCTGCTACTGCTAGATGGTGTACTGGAAAAATGAAGCTTGAGCCTTTTGAAAATGAGATTGGCACAACACCAACTATTTCTTATGTTGGTATTCGTGGTGATGAAAATAGAGAAGGTTATATCTCTAAAAAAGAAAATATTCAATCTATTTTTCCATTTAGAAAAAATATTTGGAGTGAAGATGTAATTAAAAAGTTCCTGGCAAATTCAAATATTGATTTTGTAAAAAGCAATTATGAATTATTAGCACCAAAAGGAAAGTTAGAAATGATTTTACAATATGTAGAGCAGCCCATTTCTTTGCGTTATTCACAGAAACAAAAGGTAAATGCGTTATTAGATACAGATGTAAAGCTTTTTAATAAAGTTGTTTTTGAATTTTTAAAAACCACTGATTATCCTGTTGGTAAACTGGAAAGTTTCTCCTTAATTGAGAATGATGAAGTTTTAGGAATAGATGATATTTTTAAAATATTAGATGATTCAGGAGTTGGAATACCGGCTTATTATTTACCAATTGAATATGAAGTTGAAATAGGTGGTGAACTTAAAAAAGGAACCTATGCTCGAAGTCGTTCGGGTTGTTTCTTTTGTTTCTTTCAACAAAAAATTGAATGGGTTTGGTTGTTGGAACAACATCCAACACTATATGAAAAAGCAATTGAATACGAAAAAGAAGGCTACACTTGGACTATTGAGCCTTTACAAGAACTTAAAAAACTAGAACGTGTAAACGCTATTAAAAAAGAACACTATTTACGAATGCATAAAAACAAAACTAATGCAAAAACAACGACAAGCTGGCAAGATGAAATCTTAGAAGCTGAAGGAGAAGGTTGTGCAAGTTGTTTTATATAAATAAATAATTATGGAATACAGAATAGAAACTTGGACGATAAAAAAATTATTGGACAAGTACAATAAAAAAAAATTAGATTTAAATCCTAGTTATCAAAGAAGGTTTATTTGGTCATTGAAAGACCAACAAACATTAATTAATTCTATGATTAAAGGGTATGCAATACCTAATATATTCTTGTTTGAAAAGAAACAAGAAGAATTTGAGATGGTTGATGGGCAACAAAGAACTCGAACTATTCTAGGATTCATTAATGAGCAATTTAAAACATTTGATGGGAAGTTATATTCAAAAAAAGAATTTGAAAATCTTGTAGATTATCAGATTGCAGTTATCATTATTGAAAAAATTGAAATTGATGAAAATATTGAGGATTTCTATGCCTTAGTTAATAAGGCTGGTGTTAATTTGAATAGACCTGAATTAAAAAAAGCAGAGTATTTTGAGACCAATTTTCTAAAGTTAGTTACTGAAATTGCGGCCTCTGATAAATTTAAATCACTTGACTTGTTTACTGAAATCACATCTAAGAGAATGGTAGATGTAGATTTTGTTTCTGAATTAGTTACATTGTTAATTGAAGGAAATACAGATAAGAAGATTACCGTTGATCGAAAATTTGAAAAAGATATAACTATATCTGAATATACTGAATATTTAAAATCATTCGATACAGTTCTAGATTGTCTAAATACATTAAATAGTATTTACCCAATCAAAAAGACGAGATATAAACAAAGAAATGATTTTTACACACTTGTTGGATTTGTAAATAATATTAATTCTACAAAACAGGAAACCATAAATTATTTTTATGAATTATTGTTAAAATTTAATGAGCATATTACACCATCAAATCTAAAATGCCTACCCTTTCAAAATTATGCTTTCCATTGTGTAAGTCAATCTAATTCCAAAGTAGCTAGAGAAGCAAGATTGAAAATATTTGAATTGATTTTTTTGAATGAAAAGTCAATACCTAATAAAATCCAAAAAGATATTTTAAAATATTTTCATATTGACAAAGAACCTTTGATAAAAAAGGAAAAATTTTACACTATTGATATTTCTAAACTTTAATTTTTGACAATGAGAGTATCAAGTGGAAATATTTATTTGTCAAACCAAGAATATAAAAACAATCTTCGTTATGATAATATAGATTATGTACTTAAATCATTAAATGAAGAATTTCCAAAAAGTAAAGGTGGAAATTCTAACGTTTTTTTGTTGATAGATTCACAAGAAAAAATAGAATATGTTATTAAATTTAGTAAATACAATCTAAATAATAAAAAAATTGTAGCAAAAAACTGGGATAGGATTGAGAGGTTTGATAGGGAAGTTGCAGCTTTGAATACAGCAAAAGGCTGCGAATTTGAGTTCGTAGTTGAGATTCTCTTTGATGGGATTTACGATATTGGGAATCAAAGTTTTAGGTACTACGTAATGGAGAAAGCTGAATCTGACCTTACAGAATATTTGAAGACAACTGAATTAACAATTCAACAAAGATTTTTAATTTGTACTGAAATATTGAGTGGAATTAAAGAACTTCATTCTGAAGACATTTACCATAGAGACATTAAACCTGATAATATTTTATTTATTAATGGAACGTGGAAAATTAGTGACTTAGGTTTAATCGGATTTAGGGAAGATGATTTTAAAGCAAAAGAGATTGGAATGAAAATAGGTCCAGCGAACTGGATGTCTCCTGAAGCTTTTAATAAAATGTATAATGAAGGAGATGGTTACTTAAATACTTACGGTTTTGATTGTAATCTTGATGAAAAATCAGATATTTTTCAATTAGGTAAGCTTTTTTGGTTTATTTTCCAAGGAAATGTGCCAGATGGGCAATTAACAAGAAACGATTTTAAAATTGAAGATGATCAAGTTTTTGAGATTCTTTTTAATATGTTAAGTCATTCTAAAACTAGACCTACTGCAGAAGAAATTGAAATTGAATTTGAAAGAAGATATTCAATTTATATAATATAAAAAAATCAGTTAATATTAATCAAATACAAAAAAGCTCTTCCAACTTTTTTAAATTCTATTTTCCCTACTAAACGCAATTGCATTAATTTACAATCACTTATTTTTAGTAGGGATTTTGTTACTTTAGAGTTTAACCATTTATTATCATTCTGTTTCATTTTGAGCTGGAATAAGCATATTCAAGAAAGCTGTAGATTGTAAAAACCGGTTAGGATTTTCATTCATTTCTTCCTGAATTAAAGTTAATCCGCCATTTGTATAGGCTTCAAAAGTATACATCAACTTTTTTACAATTTCTTCTTCACTAATTTCTTCTTTTTCAAGCTTAATGAAATCTATGTCTGTTTTTGCAACTACTGCTGCAAACATATATTTTTGTATGTAGCTGAAATCTTTTCTAGCACTAGAACTTTTGTTTCCCCAATACTTAATATGATGACTAAAATTTACTTTTTTAGTTTTTTCCTGTATTGGAGTAAACTCGTTATTGTTTATCCCTAAAAAGAAAGCATACGTATATAATTCATAATTCGTATCAAAATGCTTTCCTAATCCGACTCTATTTCCACCAAGTGAACCTTTAAGAGCTACTAATTCAAACAAAGGTTTAAAATTATCAGCATAATTAGGCACTTTTTCTTTCCATAATTCAAATAAACTATCCATATTACAGTACTTCTATTATTGTGTTTAATGTCTCTAACTTCTCATCATTAAATGGTCTTTCCAATTTAGCCCATTGAGCACTTTCTCTTTTTACTTTTTCAAAATCTCGAATAATGAAAAGCTTATTGTTTTCATCCAAATCTAAATAATCTTTGAATAATACTATTGTTTGTTGATTTTTCACATTATAAATCATTTCTAACAACTCTCTCTTTTTAATTTCACCAAAGGAAGATACTGGAGCATCCATTAGCATTGGATAATGTTCGTCTTGAGTTTCTTTAGTTAAATCTGAAATGGCCATAATAATTGAAATATACATTGATGTTTCCAAAGATTTATTTGGAATAAATGCTTTGTCATTTACATCTAATAATTCAATTTCTGCCTGTGGTTTTAATCCAATATTTTTGATATAAATTTTAATAACTCCAGTAAAAGCTCCTTTGTTTATTAACTTAAATTTTTCATTAGCTTTTTTCTCTAAATCAGCAACAAATTCATTAAACATCTTGACTTTAGTATCTGTAAATATCTTGGATATATCTTGGAAGAAATCCTTTATTTGAGTTAATTTTTTAGTGTTTGTGCCACCTAATTGTTGAATTCTATCTTTCTTTAATTTTTCCTCCGTTAAATCTTTATTTATATTCTCTATTTTTCCTCCAAAAGAATTTACCTCCCTGTTTACTGTTTTAAGATCACGTTGCCAACCTGTGTAATTTTTCAAATTTTTGGATAAGGTTTCTTCTCCAACTGTTGATTTTCCAATAATTCTAATTTTTTGATTTTCTCTTTCTTCGATTTCCTTGTCGATTTGAATAATTTGATTTTTTAAAGACTCATTCCATTCTAGTTTTTCTTTAATTTGTGTTGGAACTGAAGATAATTTCTCGTAATTTTCATTTAATTCTTCACTCAAATAATCTAATTTCCGTAAATAATTATTTGGGAATAATTTTATTTCAGTTTCTGTAGAAGAAGGTTTAGAGCTTTCTATTAAAGCCTCTAATCGATTCATCATAAAATTATAAGGCTTACTTCCTATTTTTGCTTCGGTATTACAAACTTTACAAATTTGGTCAGCAAGCATGCTTTCCATTATAGCTTTTGACGGTGTAGTTAAAGGAAGAGGCAAAGCATTATTCACTAAAGTCAAAGCTTGCGCTTTATTTTTACCCTGTTCTAAATTATGTTCAACTTCTAATAATATTTTAGTATCATAATTAGTTTTAATTTTAGATGTAAATTCATCAAGAATTGTTTTATAATCTTTTAAAATCCATCTTTCATCAAATAAAAATGTAGTATAATCATCTGCGATATAAATTTTATTTTTTTTTATGTTGAGTTTATTTATTTCTTCGTTGATTTCATTAATTTCTTCCGCATTGTGAATATATGATTCTACTTCTTTAATTGATTTTTCTAGGGCGTTTTCTGTTTCTAATATTTCTTGAAGTAATGTTTCCTGTATGCCAATCTGCCTCTTGAATTCTTTTATATTAGCATCAATTTTGATAAGCTCTTTTTTGTGTTTTGTATCCTTACTTAATTCACTATCAACAGCATCATCTGCTTTAGTTTTTAGAAATTCACCACGTTTATGATATTTTTCATAAGACTTTGCAGCTGAATATATATTAATAAGACTTACCAGGGTTTCTTTATCATCAAAAATGTTTAATGATTCTTCTCCTTTAAATATAGAATACTTGCGTATGGTTGACGGAAAAACAGATTCAAGAAGATGGTTTCCATTAACTTCTGTTCGTTCTCCATTTAAATTAACGATATCGCCATTCATTTCAGATTTTGAAACTCTAACAGAATCAGTCAGTTTTTCAACTATAAAAAATCGCTTGAGCGTTTTAATTTCGTCATGTTGATTTACTGTAATTGAGACACTGACAGAAAATCTATCTCCAATATTAGTTTCGTGTAGTTTTTTTGCAGAAATTAATGATTCTAATTTACTTTCTTCTCCGTTGAACAACCATTCAAAAGCTTCAATAAATTTTGTTTTCCCTTCTCCATTTTCTCCTAAAACAATATTTAAACCATTGGTGAAACGAAACGTTTTTTTACCATAGTAACACTGAACATTTTCTAAAATTACTTCTTCTAAAATCATAATTCTACAGTACTTAAATATCGAGTTAATAAATCATACGTTTGTTGCTCCGTTTTTTTATCAGCTTCTACACTACTGTCAATAGTATCAACTATTTCCCCAATTATTTTAATAATTGGAATATCTGAATTTTTAGCTTCTCTTACTGTTTCGGGTATGTCTTTTTTATCAATACCATATTTTTCTTTTAAAAGTTCATGCTTCATAAAGCTTTTAAATATTTCATCTTTTTTTGCCATAGTTAATTATCGTATAAACTTAAATTATAGTAATCTAATATTGGTTTTAATATTTTGTATGTATCCATTTTATTTAAAGAGAGGCTCGAAAAATCAACAACTCTTTCTAATTCAGATTTAATTAAATTTTTCTCCATTGAATAAATTGTATCATCCCCACTTATATCCGGAATAACAACAAGATCATGCAATACTGCAAAAATTTTATCTTTATGAACTCTCAAAACTCTTCCTCGTCTTTGGATAAATTGTCTTGGATTTCCTGAACTTGAACAGAATATTGCTAATTCAGATCTAGGAACATCGACTCCTTCGTCAAGACATTTCATTGATGTTAGTACATTTACACGACCATCTTGAAATTTTTTTAAAATATCTTCTCTATTGTTAACTTTAGAAGTGAATTGAGAAACCATTACGCTCCTATCAATGCTGCTTACAGCTCTAGTAAATTGATTTATTAAACTTAAATCTTCTTCTGATTCTTCAAAATCATCTTGTTGATTATAATTTGGTTCTACGCCTTCAGGAACGTATACTAATGTGTATCTTAAATCCCCTTTTCTTAATTCATATTCTTCTTTCAATATATTTTTAAAAACGGCTAGTTTATTTTCTGCTTTGTGAATAATTCTTTTTCTTTCTAACAACATTCTTTCAACGTCATCACAATCCTTATATTTTCCTGTTTTTTTGTCAATAAAATTTAATAATCGTTTAGAAATTGTTATGTATTTTTCAAACTCAATTTCAGATAATTTGACGATATGAGGGAAATATTTGTACTTACAGAGAAATCCATTTTCCATCGCTTCTTCCATTGAATAGCTATAAATATAAGGTGATTTGTCATTAAAAAACAAGTCTAAGGCATTATTTCCTAACTCATCATATTTTCTATTAGGTGTAGCTGATAGTCCTATTCTTTTTTGAAGATGGATATTGGGTAATAATTTAGACAAATTATTTGCTCCTAAATTATGTGCTTCATCAGCAATAAAAACGGTTTCTTTATCTAAATTTTTAAAGAAATCCTGAAATTTATTTTTTGAAAAAGAAGCGTAAGTTGCTATAATAACATAAGAAATATTAATGTATGATTTAGCAGTGTTCAAGAAAGCAATTTCATCTTCCCATTTGTTTTTTGAACTTACAGAAACAATTCTGTCAAAATTGAATTGGTTACATTCTTTTACCCATTGATTTAATAAAGCTACAGTAGGAACTAAAATTATACCTTTATAACTACCATTATCCCTGTATTCATTTAATAAACAATTCAGTGATGTTAGGGTTTTACCTGTCCCAGTTGCCATCGCAAAAACACCTTTTTTATCATTATCTACCCAGTTATCATATGCCTTTTTCTGATAATCTCTAGGTCCTTGTAGATAAGGAAATTTAGGAGATTTTTCTATTTTATCAAATTCATCTATTTTATTGATTGCTAATTTAAGTGATTTCTTAATTTTAGAATTATTGAAAATCTTATCTCGTTTCTCTAATAATTCTTTTTCTTGAATTAATAATTCTTGGATATTTCTATCACCAAACTCACTTCTAATAGCAGCTTTAACATCTTCAATATCCAAGTATTCAACAAAATCTGCTTGTTCGGTAAATATCTCATCAAAGTACTCTTTTTGTCTTCTGATGAACTTATTAGATCGACCATTTTCCCATGATAAAAAACAATCTAATTCTTCTAAATTTTCGAGCAATCCATAAGCTGTAAAGTTGCAAGATGATTTAAAACCAATAGTGTCTTGACCATCACTAAAGATACCCGATTTATAATGTGATATACCTTTGCCTCCTTTAGGTTTGATAATTTTAATTTCAATTCTATCATTTGCAATCAACCATGCAAAACATTCAAAAAAATGTTTGCCATATTCATTTAAAGAAGCTTTTAATTCTTTTATATTATTGAAATTATATATTGTTGAAAATGGTTCTTTTTCTTGTCCTTTTTTAATGGCTTTTTGGTCTTCTTCCGAGAGTACATTGTTTATAATTGTTCTCATTTTTCCCCCAGAATGAATAAAATTAGCAAATCCTAAAGACAAAACATTTAATGCTGAAGAACTAAAATATCCTAATAACAAATCAAAAGAACTGCTATTACATAAAGAATCTAAATAAAACTGTAATGGTTCGTCTTCACTACCTGTTTTATAATCTCTATCTTCTGCCCATATAACAGTTTTCAACATACTATATATTATTTATTTCGGTTTCTAAAGCATTAATTAATTCATTTATTTGAATCTTTGTGACTGTTTTATCAATGGATATTCTGATAGTTTGGTTACATTCTGTTTCATTCAAACCCATTGCTTTTAAAACATGTGAACTTTCAATAATTTGAGATGTACATGCTGAACCATTACTGAGCGCTAATTTAGTGGTTTTTGATATAAATATATTAGAATCTAAACCTGGTATTATAACATCAATAATATTTGGAACTCTATATTTTTCGTTTCCAATAATTATAGATCCTTTTATACCGTTTATCTCTTGAATTAATAATTTACTTTTGGTTTCAATTATATTATTATTTTCTTCTAATTCATTAATTGCTATTTCACAAGCTTTTCCTATACCAACTATCAATGGTGTGTTATAGGTTCCAGCTCTTAAGCTGTTTTCTTGACCACCACCGTGAAATAAAGGTGTCAATTCAATATTTTTATTCTTATATAAAATTCCAACACCTTTAGGAGCATTTAATTTATGACCGCTAAAACATAACAAATCAATATTATTTTCAATAACATCAACTTTAATTTTACCTACTGCTTGAGTTGCATCACACAAAAAAGGAATGTTATTCTCCATTGCAATTGAACCAATTTCTTTTACAGGTTGAATTATTCCAGTTTCATTATTTACATACATAATGCAAATCAAAAATGTATCTTTTCGAATAGCTTCTTTCAATTCATTCATTGAAATTAAACCATCTCTATCAACATCTAAGTAAGTAACTTCTACTCCTTTTGTTTCTAAATATTCACAAGTTGCTAATACTGCTTTGTGTTCTGTTTTAACAGTAATTATATGATTACCTTTTTCAAAATTTGATTCCACATAACCTTTTAAAGCAAAATTTATTGATTCAGTAGCGCCTGAAGTAAAAATAATTTCACCTTTATCACAATTAATTAATTTTGAAACTTCTTTTCTAGATATCTCAATTGCCTGTTTCGATTTTTTACCAAATTCATGATTGCTTGAAGCATTACCATAAATCTCTGAGAAATAGGGCAACATTGCTTCAAGAACTCTTGAATCCACGCTGGTTGTACTTGCGTTATCGAAATAATTTATTAACATCATTACTTTTTGGAATACAATAATACGAAAAAGCAATGGAAAGAAAAATGAGGAAAACCATAAATGTAGGAAAATAGCGCAAAATAATGCAAAATAATTTAGGGTGTAGGGTGTAAGGGAAAAACGCGTAAAAGATTTTTTATTTTTGAGAATTGAAATAAAACGGATTTATTGGGAATATTGGGTGCAAACTGGGTTTTGTGGTTTATTAATTTGCAGTAGTAAGTTCTTATGTTACTCGATTTATTTTTTGAAAAAAAATAAAAAATGTTTCTGCTGAAAAGTGGTTACACCACCTTACACCCTAAAATAAAAGTAAATTGGTGCTTTTTAGTGATAAGCTATTAGTTTGTATTGTTTAGTTAATTATAATAGAAAATAAAAACAGTGGAACTTTTATGTTCCACTGTTTGGTTGTTTTTTATTCTTCGACTTCTTTGTTTTTTGCATCGACTTCTTCGTATGTAAATTCTTTAACTGCATAAACTGGTTTCCCTTGCCGCATTAATCTAATAAAATTGTGTTTTTTTAATGCTTTGCCTAATTTATTTATTGTGCCATCATTTAGATTTAATTTTGTTCTATCGGCAATTTTAGCAGCTATTTGAGAAGCATTTAAAAATAGCGTCGCCTCTTCTTTTGGACAAGGCTCGAACCACGTTAAAAGTAATTCTTCTTCTGGACTGTGTAATTGGTATTGTTCGTTATTTTCAGTTATTGATTTGATTTCTTCTTGGTCAAACCAAAACCTAAAACCACTTTTGAATAGAAACAAAGCTTGTGAAAAAGCCATATTAATATCTACATTGTGCTGGTATTTTATGCCTTCCAACTCAAAACAAAGAAACCTTCTACTTCCTGTACTATCGTTTAAGAACTGTGCTGTGTTGACACTTCCGGCAAATGATGCGCGTCTTGGCATAGTTTCGTTATTGTGACCGTATGCTTTTCTCATTCTGATTTGTGTTTTTGTAATGATTTCTTTGAGGGATCCAATTTCTGAACGGTTTAAATTCTCTAGCTCGTCCAAATTAATTAACATACATTCAGCCAGTTGTACTAAAGTATCTTTATTGTTTGGGTTTATGGTTCCTGAAAATAGATACTCCTTCAATTGTTTGGGAACGAGTTTTTCTACCCAAGTTGTTTTTCCTAATCCTTGTTTGCCACTAAATACAATTACGGTGTGATTGATTACTTTATCATCGAGAACACAACCAACCATAGCGACTAACCATTTTTTAAAACATTGCTGCCAAAGTTCTTGTTTTGTTGTTGTAATTGTGTTGGCTAATTCGGTAATGTAATCGGTCTTTTCATCATAAGTTGGTAAGTTGAAAAAATAATCTTCGAATGGGTTGTACAATGGACAAAAATCAGAATACAATAAGTTTCGTAATGAGGATAGGTTTGTTTTAATTCTACCTTTTAAACACTCTCGAAGCATCGAGTTTTCAATAAAATCATTCATAACATTCCACTTCTTTTTAGCCCCTCCCGACCTCCCCGAAGGGGAGGAGTTAGAAAGCTGCTGATATTCCAGTTTTCCTGATACAATGTTGTGACGAAATACATATCTTGTTGATAGGAAGTTTTCGAGTTTGTCGATGGGTGTAATTCGTAGTGTTTCTTCATCGTCTTCATCCTCTGAATTAGTTGCAGATTGATGAGTTCCCTCGTTCCTCGGGATGACAATTTTGGACTTTTCATTCGCTCCGAATTCGTGCAAGTTTCCATAGGCACTATTAACTGCTTGTGTTACTTCTTTTTCATCATATCCAAAATCGGTTAAAATATATCCCAAAGCTTCGTTTAAAGCAATTCCTTTTCGGTTTAGGTTACACGCTAATTGATGTACGAATACGTTGCGGCTACCATTCACGAATTGCACTTTTTTTTCGGTGAAATTTACGCAATGGTTGTAGATGGCTTCGCGGTTGTCGGTTGTCGGTTGTTGAGTTCCCTCGACTGCGCTCGGGATGACAGTTTGGGCAGACACTGAAACAAG
>RDXZ01000140.1 GCA_004293265.1 Bacteroidota bacterium
TATTTTAGACTGCTTGTGGGACACAAGCAGGGGCTATTTTAGACTGCTTGTGGGACACAAGCAGGGGCTATTTTAGACTGCTTGTGGGACACAAGCAGGTGCTATTTTAGACTGCTTGTGGGACACAAGCAGGTGCTATTTTAGACTGCTTGTGGGACACAAGCAGGTGCGAAAAAAACTAAAAGTTTACCCAAATAAATATAAAAAACTAAAAAAAAATTCTCAAAAAAAGTGCGTTATTTTATAGATATTGCTTACAAAGGAACTAATTTTGCAGGTTGGCAAAAACAACAAAATGCTCACACCATTCAAGCCGAAATTGAGCAAAAATTAAGTTGGTATTTTAAACAAAATATTGAAATTGTTGGAAGCGGTAGAACCGATGCAGGCGTACACGCCTTTCAACAAATTGCTCATTTTGATATAGAAAAACAAATTTCAAAAGATGATTTTTTGTATCGATTAAATAAAATGCTTTCAGAAAGTATTGCTATTAAAGATATGTATGAAGTAAAAAGCAATGCGCATGCGCGTTTTGATGCTGTTTATCGCAGTTATCAATATCATATTTTAACAAAAAAAAGTCCATTTATCAAAAATGATGCTTTATATTATCCATATAAAATTGATATTGAAAAAATGCAAGAAGCGACAAAAATTTTATTAGAACACAATGATTTTCAAGCATTTAGTAAAGTTCATACAGAAGTAAATAATTTTTTATGTCAAATTTATAAAGCAGAATGGGAAATTCAAGAGGATAAAATTATTTTTCATATTGCCGCAAATCGTTTTTTGCGTGGAATGGTCAGAGCAATTGTAGGAACTTTATTAGCCATTGCAAAAAATAAGATTACTATCGAAGAATTTAGAGATATTTTTGATAGTAAAAATCGTCAAAATGCAGGTGAAAGCATTGATGCTGATGGATTATATTTGAGTGAAGTATTATATGACAAAGAAATTATTTGAAAACACAATTATTAAAATATTGGTAAAAATCAAAAAAAAGAACTAAAAATTTTGAATATACAAAGTTTTATTTTATATTTGCACGCCTCTCAAAATATCACAAAAATACAAATACAAGAAATATTTTTTTAGTCTATTTATTCAATAAAACTCGTTTTGTAAATTATCATTCTAATCTAAAAATATGAGATTCGTTATTATTTTGTTATTTTTTGTCAATATTTTTTCAAACATTGTTGCTCAAGATAAAAAACCTGAAAATTGTACGTTACGATTGCAGATGCACAATGGAAATAGAATTGAAGATGCCGTTTTGCGTGTTGGTGGGCAAGAATATATCACTGACAAAGAAGGTTTAGTAAAATTTCCAAACTTTAAAAGAGAAAATCTTGCTTTTATAAGAGATAATGTTGTTTTGGTGGGCTACACAGGCGAGCCGTTGAGTAAAAAAATAAGACAAGGAGTAAATTTAGTAATTACTTTACCCAAAGGAAGCAAACTTCCGCCTACCCACAACGAACTTTTGGCTATCCAAAGGGCAAAAGAAGAGTCTGAAAAAGTGAATAAAATGTCCGATGCTATCAATCATTTAGGACAAGATTTGGATAGTATCAAAAAAGCAAAAGAAAATATTGAAAAAGCCCAAAAACTTGAACAAGAAGCACATTTAGCTACACAAAAAAAAGCCAACGAAGACAAAATAAAAGCAGATGAAAAACAAAAAAGAGCCAATGAAAAGGCACAAATTTTAATCGGAATTATTATTTTTATCACACTTGCCATTGCTATTTGTGGATATATGATGTATTTAGTTTGGAAAAAAAATGAACAATTGACCAAACAAAAAAAAGAAATTGAATACAAAAATGATAAAATTGAAGAATTACTATTAAATATATTGCCCAAAGAAGTAGCCGACGAACTTTCCTTAAAAGGCGTTACCGAAACTCGATATTATGATTTTACAACCGTACTTTTTGCGGACATAAAAGGCTTTTCAGCCTTAGCCCAAAAAGTAACTCCACAGGTTTTGATTAGTGAATTAGACTCAACTTTTGGAAAATTTGATGACATTATCAAAAAATATCATATCGAAAGAATAAAAACCATAGGCGATTGTTATATGTGTGCAGGAGGAGTACCTAATCGTAATCGTAGCAATCCTATTGATGTAGTTTTGGCGGCAATAGAAATTCAAAAGTGGATGCTGGAAGAAAAAGAGAAACGAAATGGTGATTTTTGGCAAGTACGATTAGGATTACATACAGGAGATTTGGTGGCAGGTGTTGTAGGAAAAACTAAATTTGCTTTTGATATTTGGGGAAGTACCGTCAATTTGGCTTCTCGTATGGAAAGTGTAGGTGAGATTGGGCGAGTAAATATTTCTGAAGCCACTTATCAACAAATCAAAGACTTTTTTGATTGTACGCCAAGAGGAAAAATCCACGTGAAAAATATCGGTGAAGTAGATAGTTATTTTATTGATAGAATTAAATTACAACTTTCTGCTGACTCTGAAGGAATAATTCCTAATCAAGATTTTTGGACAATTAAGAAACAAAAATTTAGAGAATAATTTTTATTTTAACTTTCCAAATTTTTTTTAACTTTTGGAAAGTTACATATCATCAAAACAAAATAAATATTTCGTTTGAAAAAATAAATAAAAAAAAACTTTCCAAAAGTTTAAAACCTTTGGAAAGTTAAGATAAAACTATCGTCCTATTTGCACCCAACCTTTATACGTTTTTTTGGCTGTTGCTGGATTTCTAACCTTAAAAGTAACGTCAGCTTCATAATAATATACGCCATCTGCCATATCATTGCCATTATTATCTTTTCCGTCCCAATCTATTTCAACTCCTCTGTTGCCTTGATATACTTTTGTACCCAAACGGCTGAAAACTCTAAATTCAACATTTAATACATATCGATAACGAATAGGTTTGAATAAATCATTTTTATTATCGCCATTGGGCGTAAAAACATTTGGTAACTCAAATAATATACAATTATCTTGACAAACAACATTACTTGCTACGCTTTCATTACCACTTGCATCAGTGGCAGTTACATAATAACAACCTGCTTGTGAAAGCAAACCTGCTACTGCATCAGGAAATGTAGTATGTGTAAAAGTTGTATCTGTAAAAGGTTGTACCATAGGTGGATTGGGAATTGGCTCAAAAGCTCGCCCTTCCTCTGATTGATAGTATAATTTATAAAAAGCAACGTCTGTTTGACAACTATTTGTGCCTGCCTGTGTTACTTTTGTCCATCGTAAAATATTTCGAATTTGTGCAGGATTAAAATTATCACAAATCAAAGGTTCTAATGACAAAACAGGCGGCGGCGGCGGAGTATTGTCTATCGGAGAAGCAGAATTGATTTGAGAATCGTTTAATAAACTATTCACAGGCTCAGGAATCAAAGTAGGATTACTATAAGAACCTTTGGTTTTCACATAATAAGAATAAACTTTTTTCGGGTCTAAACATTCATTGTTAAATGTGCCATTGTCCACAAATCTTCTTTGTCCTACTAAAACTTCTCCTATTTTTATCATACTTGCTTTGGGCGTACCTAACAAGCCTCTATAAATCTCGTGAATACGATTTTGATTAGACCAAGGCGTTTTATAATCCCAAGTCAAAATAATACTATTGTTAGCAGGAGTTGTGGTCAATCGTACACTTGAAGCAGTATCTGAGGGTTGTCCTGCAACGTTTGCCCCATAAAACCATCTAATTTTATATAAAAATTGTGTGTCCTTAGTATTCAAAGGATTGTCCACATAAGAAAAATTAATATTGTTTCCTGTAGCGTCTGTTTGTGTATTGATAAGTGTTAAGCCTGTTGCTCCTGTCAAATCGGTTGTTTTGTATAATTCATAACGATAAGGTGGTGCAAAAGTGCCACTAATATTGCCCCCCAAAGGAGAAGGACGTAACCAATTTATTTCTATCGTTCCGTTAGGCGTTGCGGTAGTAAGATTTGTAACATCAACCGAAACCTTAGTCAAAACAGGACTATTAATAGGCAAAGAAACACAGACAGGTACAGAGGCTTGGCTCTCACCACCTTTGGGTTGTGGATAATTCACTACAATTACGTAGTTATATATTAAGCCCAATGCAAGTGGTCCGATATCTTGAAATGTAGTGGCTGTCAAAGGTAAATCAGTAGTGGTAATTTTTTGGTATCCTACATCTTTAGGGCTTTGTAAACAAGGCACTTCACTTCCACAACCTTCTCGCCTCCAAATACTAATCGTCATTTGGGAACGTTGGGCGGGTGTAAAAGTTGGACATTCTAAAGCATAATTTCCCCAACTTAAATTCATTCTATTGCCTGCGGGTACTGCGGTTACATTTTTGATTTTAGGTCCCTTAACCGTAATGAGCATTGATTTTACATCAGTTAATTTAGGTCTTCTATTTCCAATCGGCTGGTCTTCAGCTTTGAATACCACAATATAAGGCTGGTCGCGTACATGCTCGCAACGCGTATCCCACCTGAACGTGCCTGAGGCGTTAGCAAATTGTGGTGGAACAAATTGAAAATTAGCAACAATATTAAAAAAAGCATTGTCATATACGCCTTGCGTTGAACTCGATGTAATACGTATCTCATCTGTTGGGGCAGTATCGGGGTCTGTGGCAGTGATAGTTCTTTGAATAATATTAGAAGTAGTAGCAGCATCTTCATCAGCTTCTATACAAACATTAGGCACTGTCAATTCAGGTCTTCTATTATTACAATCATTTTTTACGATAATTTGCATATCACGCATTACCCAACCAATTCGTTCTCCATTTCTCCATTCATCAATAAAAAAAGCGACATTATATTCACCTACTAAAAGCGGTGCGTCCCAAACTAAATCTCCTGTAATTGGGTTAATAGAAAAGATAGCAGGTGCATTATTGGCTTCGGTGTTTCCGCCGCTGGCTATATTTGGCGGAAAATAATTACCTACAAACGTATTAATATTTTGTTTGGGTACTCCTAATCTAAACGAAAGACTATCACCATCAGGGTCAAAAGCACCAGGATTATGAATAAATCTTTGACGAGGACAAGCTACGTCAATGGGAGGAACTCTCAAAACAGGTGAGTTATTAAGTCCTAACAAAGGATCAATGGTAATCAGAGTTTCAACGCAAAAGGGAGTATTTACTGAAGCACTCATATTTACTACCCCTGCATTTCTATTTTCTTCTACAAAAAAAATCCTAAAATTTCCTGCACCTGCAAAGGTATGACACACTCTATAAACCCCTACTTCTGTTTCATTTCCTATATTTACTTTCGAAATCCTTGGTACAGATTGCACAGGTGAGCCATCGCCAAAATTAAGGTTTAATGTTTGGCTGTCCGCATTGGAGCCAGAGAAAGTATATAAACTAATCGTAAAACAATAAGTAAGATTTCCTGTTCTTACTGCTGTAATATCCCCTGCGCGTATGTGTGTAGCGTGTAAAGGATTTTGGAATATTAAAACAAATAAGCTTATCAAAAAGATAAAGCGTATTTTTGTTATTTTTAAACAAAATAAATCCATAAAATTTTAATTTTTTTACAAAAATATGTATTTTTTTTTTATTTAGCAAATTTAATTATTTTTTTATCTATCTAAATCCTAAAACATTTCTAATTCTTGATAAAGTTTCAGAAGCAATGGCTTTTGCTTTGCTTTCTCCTTTGGCTAATTCTTGTTCTAATTCGTTTGGATTATCCATTAAATATTGATATTTTTTGCGTGCTTCTGCAAATTTTTCCCATAAAACTTCCAATAATTCCGTTTTTGCGTGTCCATAACCATAGTTTCCTGCTAAATAATTTTGGCGCATTTTTTCTACTTGTTCTTTTTCTGCCACCAAACTAAATAGTTTAAAAACGGTAGAAGTATCAGGATTTTTAGGTTCTTCTAAGGGTGTGCTATCACTGATAATATTCATCACTTGTTTTTTTAATTCTTTTTTATCTGATAGCAAAACATCAATAATATTCCCATAAGATTTACTCATTTTTTCGCCATCAGTTCCCGGAATCAACATAACATCTTCTTCAATTTTTGATTTTGGAATGACAAAAATTTCTTTTTCATATTGATAATTAATTTTTTCGGCAATATCGACAGTGATTTCTAAATGTTGTTTTTGGTCTTTTCCAACAGGTACAATTTCAGCATCATACAATAAAATATCAGCAGCCATCAAAACAGGATACGTAAACAAACCTGCGTTTACAGCCGCTAGACCTAATTTTTCGGCTTTGTCTTTGTAGGAATGGGCATTGGCTAACATAGGAAAAGGCGTAAAACAATTCAAATACCAACTTAATTCTGTTACTTCGGGAATGTAAGATTGTCTGTATAATACATTTTTTTCGGTATCAAAACCAAAAGCCAACCAAGCGGCGGCTACTGAATAGGTGCTGATTTTTCGTTCTGATGCGGATTTAACCGTAGTCAATGAATGTAAATCTGCAATAAAAAAGAAAGATTGATTATTTGGATTTTTTGAAAGTTCGATAGCGGGTAAAATTGCGCCTAAGAGATTGCCTAAATGTGGTTTTCCTGAACTTTGAATGCCTGTGAGTATTCTTGCCATTATTTATTTAAAAAAAATATTTTTTTCATTTTTGAGTATTACATTACAAAGATAAATATTTATTTTTACTTTACAAAAAAAATAAATATTTTTAGAAAAAATAATACATTTAAAAAAATAAAGTTCTTCTGAAGACTATCATAAGAAGCACGCAGATAACGCGGATTTTACGGATTTTTTTATTTTTATGAAATTTTATCCGTATAAATATTAACAGAAGCAAAAAAAGATAGATTATTTTGACGACCAACCTCATTTTTTGTTTTGATTGAAAATAAAATTGTGTAAAAATACTCATTTTTTTTGGAAAAAGTAACACAATACACAAAAAATAATATTTTATATTGTGGGGTTGTGAGTGTAGGTTTTTTGTTTCATTGCGTGAACAACCAAACACAACAAAACAAAATCCTAACAAACCAAAAAATACGCACAAACCAACGCCTTTTCCACTCTCCGAGTGGTAAAGTCTGGAAACTTCTATCAATACAAGGCACAAGTTTCCGCTGCGCTCAAACTTGCGATAGTTTTACTTTTTTTTTATTTTTTTGGAAGACTTAAACCAGTTGGGGAAGACAAGGGCTAAATAGCACTTTCCTTGCCTTACGAAGTACATAACCAAATGAAAAGTATAAAAAGATGTTACAGGTTTGATTTTTTATTATTTTTCAATCATTTCTATTTCTTCATCGGTTAAATCATAAATCCTATAAACCAATTTGTCAATTTCTGCTACTTCTGCTGAAATATTGGCTTCATTATTTTCTTCTTTTATCTTTAAAATTTTATCAACAATTTTTTCAATTTTTACTTGTGCTTTATCATTGGCTAATTTTATCGGTAAACTTTCAATCGATGATATTCTTACTTGTGGAAAAATATTACCACTTTTTGAGTTTGTTTTTTGATAATAAAACTTAAATAGTGATGAATTAAAAAGTGCTAAAACATATTTAGTTTTAAAACGGTTATCAAAAATATGGGCGCTGTGAACGGTTTGTTCATAATATTTGTTTTGATTGTCATATGTAGAAATTATCTCTGAACCAACTTTTCTATATAGAATTTTTTCACGATTAAATATTTTTTCATCACGCATCCAAAGTCCCGGACGCTTACCTTGTTTTCGTTCTGTTTCAACCTTCATCATTTCGTTCGGTCTGTAATCAACCCAAACTTCGGTATCTTTTATTGCATAATTTGAAACATGTTTACCGAAATACAATTTTTCACAAAACTTATTTAGTTTTTTATCTACAAAAAGAATATCCTTTATTTCACCTGCGACTATTCCATCTTTCACTTCAGCAATTTCTTTTAAAATAAATGTGTTTAATTTAATTTTTTCGATAATATGTTCAAAATCAGAATTAAATGAGATTTTAAAAATACAATCAGCATCTTTGTTTATAATATTCAAAGGAATTTCAGAAACTAAATTGAAGGTTTCTTCTTTGCAGGCAAATGATGAGTATTTTTGTTCGTTTTGTGCATGGCTGAACTCAACTATAACACTATCAACTTGTGCTTCTTCAAAAACCTTTTCTTCAATAGAAACTACTTTTACATTATGATTGTCATTGGTAACTAATTTGCGAGCATTAGCAAATTGTTTGTTATTTAAAAACTTTGCAGGAATAATAAAGCTAAACGAACCTTGTGGTTTTAAAATTTGTCTGGAACGTTCTATAAATAGGGAATATAAGTCAAATCTACCAGTTGCTGTCTTGTAAATACTTTCATAAAAACGGCGAAAATCCCACTCAATATCCTCAATGCCGATATATGGTGGATTGCTCAGCACTATGTCAAAACCTGAGAATTTTCCATTTTCATCTAAGACTTCGGGGAACTCAAAGCGCCACTCAAAAGATTGTTTATAAATAGTTTTTTTTCTTAAATCTAATTTCTGTTTTAATTCTTGAATTTCAATTTGCAGTTGTTCTTGCTTTACTTTCCACTCTTCCTTTTCTTCCTGAGAAAAGAAAATAAATTGATTTGTTGCTTCTGCTTCTAGCTTACGTAAAGTTGAAAATTCAATATCATTTGGAGTAACAAAATTTAAGAATTGATTTTTAATATTTTTTACATCTTCAACAATAACTTCTTTTGCGTTCTTATCAGAAACGTTTTTATATAGTTCTATCTGGATTTTATACTCTTTTGTAAATTTTTGTAATTTCTGTAATTCACCATTTTTTATACCATTTCCATATATACTAAAAAAACTTACCAGAGAATTGCCTGTTTTTATATTTATGTCAATATTAGGTAACGTTTCCAAATATTTGAAATTACTTTCTTGTGTATAAAATGAATTTTTAAGCAATTCAATCCACATACGTAACCTGCAAATCAGCACCGATTTTGGGTTGATGTCCACACCAAACAAACAATTTTCAATTAAAATGCGTTTTTCGTTGAAAAGTGTTTGTTGAATTTCCTGAATTTCGATTGGCGGAATATTTTTATCATTTACATAATATTGAAAAGGCTCGCTTGTTTCTTCGTTAATTATCAGTAATTCATCGTTTACGTTTTCTATTTTTATACCACGCAACCTGTTTTTATGCTGGTCTTGTAAAATTCTCAATTCACTCTTCAAGGCTACTAATTCATTAAGCACCGATACCAAGAAGTGCCCCGAACCTACTGCAGGGTCAACTATTTTTAACGAATTGAAAACTTCGTTAGCTTTTTGTCGTTGTTCTTTGTCGGAATAATCAATAAGTTCTTTCAATTGTGCAAAATCGGCTATCGATTTATTTAATGCTTTGCTGAAATTAGTTACAAGCGTATTTTTTAAAACCGAACGACTTATATATGTAGTAATGAAACTTGGTGTATAAAACGAACCATCTTTGTAGCCGTTTATTTTTTCGAAGATTAAACCTAAAACTGCTGAGTTTATAATTGTTCGGTTATCATCTTGTATTTCTGCCTTATCATCATTCGAGAAACTATAAGCATTCAAAAAATCAAACAAATAATCCAATGTATTTAATTCTTTGGAAATCTTGCTTCCTTGTTTATCTTTAAAAACCGTTTGACTTGATGTTGAAAGCGTTAATCTGGTTCTAAGTTGTGAAATGAAAATAATTTTATCTTCAAGTTCAGTTTGTTCAAATAATGAGCTGTTCAAATACGGTAATTCCCCAAATTTTTCATTAACTGATGCCGTTCTGTTTTGTGGCTTTTTTGCCAAAACATCAAAAAATAATTCATTGAGTTCATCAAAGTCCTTTATTTTTGAAGAATTCAAAAATGCAAAACTCTTATTTCCTTTGTGGTATTTTATTAATTGCGCTTCTAATAATTTGAGAAACAAGACACGATTTAACCATGT
The DNA here is from genome assembly GCA_004293265.1 of Bacteroidota bacterium. Lineage (GTDB taxonomy): Bacteria > Bacteroidota > Bacteroidia > Cytophagales > Microscillaceae > RDXZ01. The sequence continues at coordinate 9,934 of RDXZ01000140.1, forward strand.
TATATTTAACTCGAGTGAAATACTAAAAAGTTGTTCATCTTCGGTCTCACCATATAAATCAAGCCTTTCAATATGTTTAAGTCGTCTTAGGCTCTGAATTATTCCAATCGTATTTTCAAGTAGTGAACCATTTTGTCTTTCTTTTTCTTTTACCCTTGTAATAATTTTTTTAGTACCTTGTTTGGTTTCTTCCAAACCCAAAATATGTAAAAGTTCATTGTAAAAACCTGCATCAATCTTATTATAATCGTTTGCAAAAGGTAATTTTAATAAATGTTCGGGCGAAAGTATCTTATATAAATTGATTAGTTTGTTATCGTTGGTCTGGTCTACATTTTTAACAATTTCTGCATATTCCAAGAGGTTTATATGCACACATTGCAAACTGTTTATTTCTGTTTCAATAAAAGGTTTTGCAATTTCGGTATAAAACCAATCTGTTTTAGTGCCAACTAATTCCTTGTTTATCCATTCTTGATAACTTTTGCGAAAATCTAAGTTGGCATAAAAATATTTTTCAAAATCCACAGCATCGAAAATAAACCAATCGTAAACATTAGTAATTATCAGATGTTTAATTGCTTTGTTTTGATTAATGATACGCTCTTTAAGATAATAATGTACAGTTTCATGCAATGCTTTTGTGTTTAGTTTATCCAAGCTAATCATTTCAGATTTATTGGTCGGGCTTTTAGCTTCAATTATTACAGAAACAGGCGTTTGACTTGTATTTCCTTTATGAATTACAAGGTCTTTTCTGCCTGCTGTGTTTATTTCGTAGTTCTCTTTATAGAAAGTATTTTTCAGAAAATCGGAAACAATGTTTTTATTATGTTCTTCACTTTCTGTTTCGTTAATCCGCTCAAAAAGCCGTTTAAAGTTATGTTTAAATAATTCTATATCATCACGTTTCAAACTCTGTTTGAAATATGCCTGATTTAAGGCTTCATCTAATTTTATCGTTTCTAATTTCATCAATTATTTTTGTTGTTTATCGTTATTTTTCATAACCCATAACGGTTTGGAACTTGCCCCCCAACTGGTTTAAGTGTTCCAAAAAAATAAAAAAAAGTAAAAATGGCGAAAGTATAAACGCAACGATACTTGTGCCTCTGTATTTAATTGATTCGAAGAATGAAAATGTTTCGTCCCAACATTTTTTTATTTTTAACAAAGGTAGGTATTTTTTCTTATTCAACAAAATATTTATCAAAAAAAAAACTTATCAAATCAAAAAATACGCCCAAACCAACGCCTTTTCCACTCTCTGAGTGGTGAAGTCTGGAGGCTTCTATCAATACAAAATCACAAGTTATGCTTCGCTAAAGTTGCGATAGTTTTACTTTTTTTATTTTTTTGGAAGACTTAAACCAGTTGGGGAAAAATAAATCGGATTTTGAGATAAAACTATACCTTTTTAGTTTTATGGCTTGGCACTTACAAAAATTGGTTAGAATTATAAGAAAAAAAATACCTGAATTTAGAAAAAGAGGAATACTTGATTTACAAAAAATACTTGCTTTTAACAACCTAATACCAGACCTTTTGCAA
>RDXZ01000141.1 GCA_004293265.1 Bacteroidota bacterium
AAATTATTATTTTGAATTTCGTGCAAGCGTGGACGCTTGCACGAGATATTAACTGGTGCAAGCGTCCACGCTTGCACCAAAATAACCTAAATAGTTACGTTTTTTTGTAACTTTCCAAAGGTTTTTAATTTTTGGAAAGTTCTAATTTTTTGGAAAGTTGCTATTATATCATCATTTATTCATTTCTAAAATCAAAAGGAGTTTTTCCTTCTAACATCATTTCTTTTGCTTTCTGCCAATGAATTTTATCATTTCCATTTATTTTTCCTTCTTTTTCCCAAATAATATAGGCAATTTGTGCGATTTGTCTTGAATTTTCGTAAAAATGTTCGCAACTTTGCGTAATAGAATTGTATGGAATACTACCAAAAAAATCTTGCCTACCTAAAATTTCGGCAGTAAATCGGTAACAATCGTTTTTAAGTGGGCAATCTTTTCCGCCACACATCGTTATATCATAGGACATATTTTTTTTATTTTAAGATTTAATAATTGGGCTTTTTTTTGCAAATTTAATCAATTATTTGAAATATAAATGCGTTTTTTTATTTTTTATTTTTTTATTTTGGGGGGAATAAATACATCAATATATGCACAAAAAGTATTATCGATAGTGATAGAATCTTCGAAAAAACAGAAAGAAAAGATTTATTTTATAGAAAAAGATAGTATTTCTTTGATGAAAAAATTAGAATTATACAGAAATGAAAGGCTTATCAAAGGTTTTTGGAACGATGAATATCAAATCCAACAAAATAAAAAAGATACTTTATTTATTTTAATTTCCTCAAATCAAAAATTAGCATGGGAAAAATTAAAAATCGGAAATTTACCTCAAAATATTGCCGAAAATGTCAATTTCAAACCAAAATATTTTCAAAATATTGATTTTAATTGGAAAGAATGGGAAAAAATAGCCCAAAAAACAATTCAATATGCACAAAACAATGGCTTTCCATTCGCACAAATTCAATTAGATAGTATAACTATTGTTGAAAATAAAATAACAGCCACTATTAATTATAAACCTGAAAAAGCAGTTTTTTTTGATAGTATAAAAATCAAAGGAAACACAAAAATAGAAAAATGGTTTTTGATGACTTGGTTAGGAATAAAACCTGGGCAAATGTATCAACATCAAAAAATTTTACAAATCAATAGACGACTCAAAGAATTGCCTTATTTATCTTTACAAAAAAATCCAATTGTTAATTTTAGAGAAAATTTAAGTAATATCGAATTAGAAATCAATAAAAAAAATGCCAATCGTTTTGATGGAATTATTGGAATTTTGCCTAATGAAGAAAAACAAGGACAAATTTTGATTACAGGTGATGTCAATATCGGGCTAAAAAATATCGGACAAAGAGGCATCGGCTTCGCAGGAAGATGGCAAAGATTACAAACACAAGCACAATGGCTCGAACTCAATTACGAACATCCTTTGATTTTTAGAAAAAATTTTGATATACAATTAAGTTTACAATCGGTGCGACAAGATAGCAGTTTTTTGAATTTAGATTTAAAAGCAAGTCTATTATATCGTTTACCAAATCGTGCTAAATTAAGTATAAATGTGCAAAATAGACGTTCTAATTTGGGAGAAGCAAATACATTTAGGTCGGTCAATGAGTTGCCACAAATTTCTGACGGACAATATACTTCCTACGGATTGGGTTACGATTGGCAAGATTTAGATGATATTTTTTATCCAAAACAAGGACAAAAAATAAAAATTTTGGGGCAGTGGGGTTATAAATCTATCACAAAAAATCCTTTTTGGGCAGATAGTCTGTATAAAAATGTACCTTTACGCACTGCACAATGGATTTTTAACATCGAATATTTACATTATTTTAGAGTACAAAAAAGGGCAACTTTATTATTAAAAACAAACTTTATGACTTTGAATAATAATTTTTTAGTTTTGAATGATTTGTGGCGAATAGGTGGTTTACAATCTTTAAGAGGTTTTAATGAAAATAGTTTTTTTGTTAGTACATATTTATTAGCGACTGCGGAGTATAGATATTTTTGGGAAAATGAATCCTATCTTTTTTTATTTTTTGACCAAGCCTTGACTCAACAAAAAACATTCAAAGAAGAATTAAACGATACACCTTTTGGGGCAGGAATTGGGTTGAGTTTTACAACGCAAGCAGGAATTTTTCAGGTGGCTTATGCGTTGGGGCAATCCAAAGGGCAAAATTTTAATACAAATCGTGCTAAAATTCATTTGGGTTTTGTGGCTCGGTTTTAAAAATATTTTGACAAAGAATAGAAAAAGAAAAATGCGTTTCAGCAAAGCCGAAACGCATTTTGTATCACTATAAACAAACAAACAAATGCTATTTTAATAACGATACATTTCAGCCTTGAACGGACCTTTCGCCTCAACTCCAATATATTCTGCCTGTTCGTCTGTTAATATATCTAATTCTGCACCAACTTTTGCTAAATGTAAGAAAGCCACTTTTTCGTCCAAATGTTTTGGTAAAACGTACACTTTTTTCTCATATTTATCAGTATTTGTCCACAATTCGATTTGTGCCAAAGTTTGATTACAGAATGAATTTGACATTACAAACGAAGGGTGTCCTGTTGCACAACCTAAGTTTACCAAACGTCCTTCTGCTAACAAAATGATGTCTTTTCCATCAATATTATATTTATCAACTTGCGGTTTGATTTCAATTTTAGTATCTCCATAATTTTCATTCAACCAAGCCACATTAATTTCTGTATCAAAATGTCCGATATTACAAACAATTGCTTTATCTTTCATTTTTCTAAAATGTTTTTCATTGATGATATGCAAATTTCCTGTTGCCGTTACAAAAATATCAGCAATTGGAGCCGCGTTTTCCATTTTCATTACTTGATAACCTTCCATTGCTGCTTGTAATGCACAAATTGGGTCAATTTCAGTAACGATTACTCTTGCACCTGCACCACGCAAAGAAGCTGCAGAGCCTTTGCCTACATCACCAAAACCAGCCACAACTGCTACTTTTCCAGCCATCATTACATCAGTTGCACGACGAATCGCATCTACCAAAGATTCTTTACAACCATATAAATTATCAAATTTAGATTTTGTAACCGAATCATTTACATTGATAGCAGGCAATAATAATGTACCTTTACGCATTCTTTCGTACAAACGGTGAACGCCTGTAGTAGTTTCTTCTGACAAACCTCTGATGCCTGCTGCTAATTCTGGATATTTATCAAAAACCATATTAGTCAAATCACCACCATCATCTAAAATCATATTCAAAGGTTGTCCACCTTCAAAAGCGAATAAAGTTTGTTCTATACACCAATCAAATTCTTCTGCATTTTGTCCTTTCCAAGCAAAAACAGGTACTCCTGCTGCTGCGATAGCCGCTGCTGCGTGGTCTTGTGTAGAAAATATATTGCAAGATGACCAAGTAACTTCAGCACCCAACGCAACCAATGTTTCTATTAAAACACCTGTTTGGATAGTCATGTGTAAGCAACCTGCAATTCTTGCTCCTTTTAAAGGTTTTGATTCACCAAATTCTTTTCTCAACGCCATTAAGCCGGGCATTTCTGCTTCTGCTAATGTTAATTCTTTTCTACCCCACTCAGCCAAAGCAATATCTTTAACTTTGTATTTCAGTTGTTTTTCTGAAGTTACCATTCTTTAATTAAATATATAAAATATGAATTTTTAAATTTTGTGCAAAGGTAAATATAAAAAATTAGAAATAAAAAAATATTGATATTTTTTTGATGAATATTTTTTTTTAGTGAGTAAATACTAAATTATAATACTTTCCGAGTACTGAAGTTTAGAAACTTTTATTAATGCAAAAATCATAAGTTTTGCTTTGCTTAAATTTACGATTTTTTTTCTAAAGACTTAAATCATTGTATAAAACAAACTACAAAAGATTATCGTTCCCATAATTTTCGCCATTGATAAAAAAGTTTATCAATTAATCTATTTTTTTGTGTGATAATATCAGCAGTGGCGGTCATCTTAGATTGATAAACTATTTTTTTATTATAATTGGTCGTTAATCCTTTTGGTAAAATAACTTTTGCCAAAAAAATACTGTCTTTGATGGGAATTTCTGCAATAAATTCAATTTTACCTTTTACCATACCAAACTCTTGGAACGGATAAGCATTAAATTTTATATTGACTTCTTGCCCAACTTTTACTTTTCCAAAATTAAATTGTGGAATATAAAGTTCGCCATAAGTTTCTTGATTTTCGGTGCTTATCCAAAATAATTCTTGTCCTGTTTGAAGCATTTGTTTCTCTTGCAAAAATGTAGAAAAATGTAATTTTCCAACAATAGGCGCTATCAACACATATTTTTGTTGCCAAGCATAAAGATTACTTTGTAAGGTTTTGAGTGCCTCAAAAAAAATACTTTTCTGTTCAGAAATCGTTTTGTCTAATTCTAAAATCTCTTTTTGTTTTCCAATTTGACTTGTCAAATTATTGATAAGACTACTTTCTAATTGTTGTAGAGGCATTTTTTTGCTCATCATTTTACTTTCTTCTCTTGTAAATTCTAAGGTAGGAATTACTTTATCAGCATATAATTTTTCTTGAATTTTAAATTCTTTTTCTGCTAATGTATAATCTTGTGTTTGAATTTTCTTTTGTGTTTGTAGATTTTGCTCCAAAGATTTTAGATGTGTCAAGTCTTGTAACAACAATGCTTTTTTTTGTAAATAAAAACCACCTGAAAGAAAAGAAATATATTGCAAATAAGCAGCTTTAAAAGCCTGAAAAGAACTTTGTAATTCTCCTAATCGCTTAAAATCAAGCATTTTATTTTGTAAAAAAAGATTTTCGTTTTCCTCAAAAGTATCCAAAAAACGTAGCAACGAAAGTGCTTGTTCGTGGTCTGTGGTGCTTTCTATATAACCTAAAACTTGATTTTTGGTTACTTGCTCTTGGTTTTTGATGTGCAACTTTATCAAACGTCCTTCTATCTTGGCAAGAATAGATTTCGGACTTTGTTCGGAAGTCAAACGAAAAGAGGCTTTTAAAATATCAGGGTATTGAATCCAATACATCAAAAAAATACACATCAAACACAATCCAAAAAACACAGTCAAGCCCCAACGAATGATGGCATTGGGTGGTCTGTTGATAATATCTTGCACTTCTTCGCTATAAAGTGTCGTATTTTTGAGATTTACTTCTTCTATTTCGGGCATTTTAATTTCCTAATTCTAATTGATTTTTCACTAATTCAAAATATTTTCCTTGCAAATCTACCAACTGTTGATGCTTGCCTTGTTCGATGATTTTTCCTTTTTCTAACACCACTATATTATCTGCATTTTTGACGGTGCTAAGCCTATGCGCAACAATGACTACAGTTCTATTTTTAAAAAATTGTTCCAAATTTTGCATAATAATACTTTCGTTATTGGCATCTAAAGCATTTGTTGCTTCATCAAAAAGTATAAATGCAGGATTTTTATAAACAGCTCTTGCTATCAAAATACGTTGTTTCTGTCCTTGACTAATACCATTTCCTTCTGCTCCTATTTTTGTGTTGAGTCCCAAAGGTAATTCATTGATAAAACTTTGAATATTGGCAATTTTGATGGCATTGATAATTTTATTAATATCAGGGTTATCTTCACCTACCGCAATATTTTGAGCAATCGTATCTGAAAAAATAAAACCTTCTTGCATTACCACCCCACAATGACCTCGCCAAATTTTATGACTAATATTTTTTAAATTTGCCTCACCAATTTTTATCTCACCTTTTGTAACTTCATAAAAACGCAACAAAAGTTTTAATAAAGTCGTCTTTCCGCTGCCACTCATACCCACGATAGCAGTTGTTTTGCCTTCGGGAATAAATAAATTTATATTGTCTAATACCAAATTTTCGCCTGCACCCTGATATTTAAAAGAAACATTTTGAAGACTAATATCTTTGTTTTCAGGCAAAATATAAGTTTTGGTTTCATTTTGAGGCTCTTCGTCTTGGAGTGTGTGAATTTCGTTTAATCGCTCTAAACTCAACTTAGCATCTTGCAAACTTCTCAAAAAACCAATCATTTGTTCGATAGGCGAATTGAGTTGCCCGATGATATATTGTACTGAAAGCATTGCTCCTAAGGTCATTTGTCCATCTAAAACGGCTTTGGCAGCAAAAAAAGTTATCAAAATATTTTTACCTTCGTTGATAAAAAATGCTCCTAATTGTTGATATTGACTTAGTGATAAATTTTGAATATTGATTTTGAATAATTTTGCTTGCAAATGCTCCCACTGCCAACGTTTTTGGGTTTCTGCATTGGCTAATTTTATTTCTTGCATTCCTTGAATCAATGCTATCAAACGACTATGTTCTTGAGCAGAAACATTGAAACGCTTAATATCCAAGTTGCGTCTATAACGTAGGAAAAAAACTATCCAACAAGTATAAAAAATACTCGCCACCACAAACACAAAGAAAATAGTGAGGTGATAAAATGCCAAAATAATGCTAAAAAGCAATAAATTGAACATCGAAAACAAAATATTGAGTGTGTTGTTGGTCAAAAAACTTTCTATTCTGCTATGGTCACCCATACGTTGCATAATATCGCCCATCATCTTGGCATCAAAAAATGACAACGGCAACCGCATCAACTTAATCAAAAAATCAGACAAAATAGATACATTTATTCTTGTGCTGATGTGCAACAATATCCAACTCCGAATAAAATCAACAGACAAACGACCTGTTAAAAGCATTATTTGTGCCAAAAGAACAATATAAATAAAACTTAAATCTTGGGTATAAATGCCAATATCGACAATAGATTGTGTCAAGAAAGGAAAAACCAACTGCAAAACACTACCAATCAGCAAACCAAAACACAACTGCAATAATAGACTTTTGTAAGTAAAAAGATAAGAAAACAAGCGATTGAAATCATAACTACTTACAGGTTCGTCGGGTTCTCTATGAAAATCAATGGTAGGTTCGAGCCCTAAAACAACGCCTTTTTTTTCGCCTTCGGGAGTGGTCGTATTGCACCAACCTTCGCAAAACTCGGCTTTGGTATAGGTAACGAAGCCCAAAGATGGGTCAGCCACTTTGACTTTGTGAGATGAAATACGATAGACGACTATAAAATGACGCTGTTGCCAATAAGCTACAAAAGGCAACGGCATATTTTTTTGGAGTTCTTCGTAAGTAGTGATAGTGCCTAATGTCCTAAAACCTACACTTTCGGCTGCCTCCACAATGCCCAACATCGATACGCCTTCACGACTGATATTTGTTTTTTCTCTGAGTGTTTGGGGCGTATAAGATTTGCCATAATGTTTGGCTATCATGCGTAAACAAGTAGGACCGCAGTCCATTGCATCGGCTTGTTTGTAGAGAGGGAATTTTGACATAAGTTATTGACCGTACAAAGTATTATTAGTTGGATTTTCTGCTCCCCAAGTAGCAGTATAAGGGTCATAACTACATTTAGCAGGCTTCGAATATAAGTCATTAGGATCTTGCAAATACGCTCTACAATCCGTACAAATATGTCTAAACTCGCAATCTTGACAAACTTTGATTTGGTCTTTTTTGATATGCCACATATCTTTGAAGCCCTCTTTTGCTAAGGCTTCAGCCAAAGTTGTGTCTTTGATATTGCCATAACTTTTGGTCATCGATGGACAATTTTTTATTTCTCCATCAACATCTATGCTTATTTTTCGATTGAGGCATGTGTTATGATGTTGAGATTCTGTAAAAGTGGAGATATTTGAAGTAAAATAAGCCTGATGAATTACTCCACAATGTGTTTTATTTTGTATGTTTTCAGTGGTAAAAATAATATTTGAATTACCTTCAATAATATTTATTTCTTCATATCTATTTGCACCAAATAATAATAACATTGACAACCTTAAATGTTTGTCGAACAATTCTCTGTAATGTTGTTTATTTAAGTTTTCATTATATTTTAATACTAGTTCTATAGATTTGACTCTTTTATTTGTAAAATTAGATAATAAATTATCTATATATGATAATTCTTGACAAGAAAAACAACGTATTTGAACATCAACACACCCAAGTAATTCTAATTGAGTAATTAAATTGTTAAAATCATAACCTATATTTTTATCTATATCAATAATTACATTTGTAATTTCAAATGGGGAATAATATGTTAAATCTATATCAGGAAATAAATCTAATTCATCTTCTGAATCACACCAAAAACCATATTCATTTTGTATTAAAAAAGTAAAATAATCATCTATTATTTTTTTATTCACTTTGCCATAAATATTAAATATTTGTTTTAAATTTTTAGTTTTATGATTAGTTATTATCTCCATTAAGTCATTAGGTATAAAAAAAATATTACCTCTTTGTATATCACATATTAAAGAGCGTGTAAATCCTTTCACTGGAATACAATTTGCAAAAAGTTTAAAGTATTTTTGTGTCTTCATTGTTGTTAGTAACAGGTTTAGATATTTTAGAAATAGGTTTATGATGATTACTTAGTTTAAAATATGTAGTACTATAAAAATCCATTTTTACAAGCTGGAGTTTTGCTTGTTTTGGGTAATTTTCTATTACCATTTTTTTATATATTATAGGCAAATCATTATTTTGAATAATGTTTTTAATACCATCAGATTCTATTCCTTTTTTCATATTAGTTTTTCCGCTATTTTTTTCTCTAAATTATAATTACAAGGATAACTTACCATACCAAATTGTCCTACAGGATTAACTTCTAAAAAATAATAATCGTTATTTTCATCGACTACCATGTCAATAGAACCTGTATCAAGTTTGCAGTCATTCATTAGATTTTTAAGTTTGTTTTTAATATCGTTGGGTAAATTAAAAGGTACATTTCTATTTGGGTTTTGGTCATTATATTTCCTGAAATCTATTTTTGTTTGTTGGTCAAGTTGGGAAAAAATCGCCATAGTATAGAATTCTCCTTTTAGGTAAAATATGCGTAATTCATATTTTTTTTTGATTTCAGTTTGAAATAAACTTATTTCGAAAGTATCAGATAATTTATCAATATCTGCCCTTTCTACGATTTCTGTATAAAAATATACACCAAAATGTCTATTTCTTATTTGTAATTTAGAAGCAATTGGTTTAGTTACTATCCTTAAGTCAGAATTAGAATTGAAAAACAACACTAATTCTTCTTTTTTTGTAGTTATAATTGTGTTTGGTACATTTAAGTTACATTTTGTTGCCAATTCAAGTATATGTATTTTATTGACATCAGCAGTAAAAAAATCTCCTACACTTTTGTTATTTTTTACCAATTTAGCATATATGTTGTAAAAAATCGAGTTATTTTCCCTATCTATATTTTTTTGTACATTTGTGATGATATCGTTTAGATTTTCGTCATAGATATAGTTTTTATTTTTAGAAATAAATGCACCTCTTCTATACCAAAAAGAATGAATATTATTACTATTAAGATTTATATGGGCATTAATTATTAGTTCATAATTATTGAAAGTATATGCTGCTATCCTGACATCATCTTCTAAATTGACACGTATAATTTTTTTATCACTCAACACATATAACCAATCATAGACGTGACAAGTCGACATATCTTGTTCTTCAGATAATATTAGTATATTCATCTATCTATAAAAATCTTCAGTAGTAAAACCAAACATAAAATTTCCTAATTTATCATCTATTACTTTTCTAAACTCATATTTTATCTTAATTTGGTCTTCAGGGTAACCTTCTTCTATAAGAAATTTTTTAATTTGTTGTAGATTTTTTGTGTGAGTAGAAAACTTATTTTTATCATTTTCATTATAATAAGTGGCAAAAAGTGTAATTATTTTAGGTGTTCTATAAATTATAGGCAGTCTTGCCAATACTTTGAGTTGAAAATAAGAACGTTCTAAATCTATATTACCATTTTTATCAAGATAAGTAAATCTCAATTTATTTAACCCATCTTCTTGTTCGAATCGCTTAAAAAAATCTAACATAATCATTTCGCAATCAAACCAATGAATTAAGTTTTTTTCTGCAGCTTCTACAACATATTTTAAGAAAAATAGATGAGTCTTTTGGTCTGAATGAGTTATAATGATAGTAGGTTTTTTATAAAAATCTTCTCCTAATTTAGCATCAGGAAACCAACCATCTTTCTCGACCATTTTTTTTAATTCTATTTGATTAAGAGAATCCAAAGTGGGTTGATATTTATACAAAGAATCACGATTTTTAGTTTTATAATTACGATATTTCTGGTCTTTTTCCCACATCAAAGAGAGTTTTTTAATCAAGGCACTATCCACCTGATTGACATAGTAAGCCCTGTTAATTGTATAAGATTCTTTGAGTTCAGATAGATAGTTTTTGAATAATATTGTGTCTGTATATTGAAGTTTTACACCATATTTATAAGATTCTTTCATATAATACAATGCACTATCATATTTATTCATTTTAGCGTACATATCCCCAATATTATAACTTTGTGAGGCATACCCTTTAGATTTAATTGCTTTTTTTAAAACATCAATCCATTTTTGATACTCGTTATTTATTTTTTTCTCCCTCCAAGCCTTGGTATAAGTACTTGAAGCTTCTGCTGCTTCCAAAAATTCTTTGTATGTTATTTTTTGAGTAGGTTGTGAGTAAGATAAATTAGAATTTATAAGAAAAATAAAAACAATGAAAAGAGTATGATATTTTTTATTCATTTTTAATTTGAAAGTGATGGTTTTTGAAAAACTAATAATTGTTACATCAGACATGAATATAATAAAAAACCTTATTCACAAATATTTTTATAAAAGAAAATGAATAAGGTTAAGTATCTGAGTATAAATAGTTTATATTATTTTTTGAACTTTTAAAAAAAATTTTAGGCTTTTTGAGTATTATAAAGACGTTTTTCTCATAATTTCATTCATTTAGATAATATAAACTAAATACAAACAGATACTTATTTGTTTTACTTAAAATTTTTAATAAATCCATTAAACACAGTATCTATCTTCTTGGAAAGTACATCTTACATCCCAACAACCACGAGAATCATCTTCTTGATCTACAAAACCTTCGTCAGCACAAGCGTATTTGTCACTTGGTTTATTTGTAGTACCAGTAGATAAAGTTCTGTAACTTCCACCATAAATATGACTCATATCTTTTTTAGATAACTGCACACCCTGAAAATCTTTAATACTTTGCAATTTTTTCATAATACTAAATTTTTTTTTGTTAATAAATATACAATAGAACCGTTCTATTGATGTTGCAAATTTGATAAAAAAAAAAAAAATATTTCCTAATTTTTTAGTATTTTTAAC
>RDXZ01000142.1 GCA_004293265.1 Bacteroidota bacterium
GTAAACTCTTTTTACTAAATTTGCAAAAAAAAAGTCTTTTTTTAAACCCTAAAAAAATAGTAGTAATACTAATACAAAACCCCTACAAGCTTAGCTCTGTAGGAGTTATATAAATCGTGTCTTGTGAATAGAATAAATTTTGAGATACACTCCTACGGAGTTAAATAATATATTTTTGATTGCTACAAAGATATTACCCCACTGGAGTAAATTGAACTAAATAAACAAAAACAAATAAAGTGCTTGACTGACTCTTGAAAAATATTTTTATTTCAGAGTTGCTTCAATTTTTTTCCATTCTTCCCAAAAAACATCATTGGGCGTAATACCTATCTCATCACTTGCATATTCAGGTTTGAGCCTTTCGACAGCATAAGCATTGACTTTGCCAATGTTTTTTGCTTCTATTTCGCCTCTAAATTCAGCAATTATAAATTTTTCTACTGCTTCAAAAGTTTTTTGAGAAATATTTACTCGCCCCACTTGTCCATTGCTTTCCATTCGAGAGGCGAGATTGACTGTATTTCCCCAAATATCATAGGCAAATTTGGTTTTCCCGATTACACCTGCCACCGCATCGCCTGTGTGCATACCCAAGCGTACCTGCCAAAAATCACCATTTCTTTTTTCTCTTTCGTCATTCATCCATTGTTGAATGCCCAATGCGGCAAGCACTACATCAATGGCGTGAGTAGTATTTTTTTCAGGCAAACCACCACAAGCCATATAACAATCGCCAATGGTTTTTATTCTTTCGAGTCCATATTTCATAGATATTTCGTCCATTTTAGAGAATGTTGCATCAAGTTCGGCGATTAATTCTTGTGGAGTAACTTTTTTTGCCAATGCAGAAAAACCTTTTACATCAGCAAAAAGAACCGTAATATTTTCAAAATAACGTACTTGTGTTTTGCCTGTTTCTTTCAATTCACTCGCTACTTCAAAGGGCAAAATATTGAGCAATAGATTTTCTGCTTTTGCTTGCTCTTTGGAAATAATATCATTTTTTTCTACTAAGGCATCTCTTTGTGCCAAAATTTCGTCTTGTTGTTGTTGTAATTCTTCGTTTTGGACATTGATTTCGTCTTGTTTTTCTACAAGTGCAATGTTTGCCTCCTGAATTTCTGCGTTTTTATCTGCAAGTGCATTATTGAGTTTTTTGGTTTGTTGCAAACTCCTATACACAAAAAACAAAATACCCAACACCAACACCACAATACCAATTCCTAAAACATTTATCCATTTTTGTTGTGATAGTTTTTCGTCTTGAAGTTTATTTTTTTGTTCTGAAATTTCTTTTCCTTTTCTCTCTTGTTCTGCGATTTTTGCTTGATTTTCTGTTTTTTCTCGTTCTGCTTGCGTTTCTTTTTCACGTGCTTTGGCAAGAATAGTTTGTTTTTCAGCAATAGCAGTTTGTTTTTCGGTTTCTGCTCTTTGTTGTGTGATAGCAAGCATATCTTTTACCCTTTGTTCTTCGAGTGCTTGTTGTTTTATTTTGCTTTGTTGGAGTTCTTTATCTCTTTTCAAAATACCCAATTCTTTTTCTTTGTTTGCAAGTTCGAGTTTTTGTCTTTGTCTTTCGGATTCTGATTGTTTCAATTCTGCTTCTCTTTTCGCATTTTCAGCCAAGATACCTTTTATTTCGCTTTCTTTTTTTTCGATATCTATTTCAGTTTGTAGATTTTTTTCTTTTATTTGTTGTTTTTTAGCATTGATAGCATTGAGCATTTCTTGTTGTTTGGTGCTAAAAATTTGCGATTCTTTATAATTTTCCTCACTTTGATAAATCAGAGCCAAAATTTTGTAGGCAGATAGTTTATTTTCATCATCTTTATTTTCTTCTGCGATAGTTTTTGCTCGATTGGCATATTCCAATGCACTATTATTTTTATCATCAAGATAATCAGCCATTGCAATATAATTATAAGCAGAAGCTTGTATATTTTTATCATTAGATTTTTCTGCTATTTCTAATGCTTTATTAAAATGTATATCTGCTTTTTTGGCATCTTTTAGTTTTAAATAACTTATTCCTGAATTAATATGCGTGAAAACTTTATTTCGTAAAGAAATATTTTTGTTTTTGAGTGTGATATTGTTATTATTGATTGCTTTCATAAAACAACTACTTGCTTCATCGTTGTTTCCTGTTCTGCGTGCTATTACACCCAAATTATTATACACACGTCCAATTTCTGTTGTAATATTATTTTTTTGATAAATTTCTAATAATTGTTCGTTATATATTTTTGCTTTTTCGTAATTTTTGATTATATCAGCATATTGAATACCTTGATTGAGGTTATCAATGAGAATATTATTTTTATCTTTTTTATCTTTTAATTCTTGATTGATATCATCAACAATTTTCAGTGCCTCTCCATATTCATTGAGGCTAATGTAAGATTGAATAATTTTTTGTTCTTTTTGTATTTTATTATTGTCAGAAGTTTCAATAGATTTTCTGAAATATGAAATTGCTTTTTTGTGTCCATTTTGTTTTTGGTATTCTAAACCAATTCTAAACATCAAATCAGCTTTTTTTTGTGGAATTGTTTCTTTTTCTAATGCCAATAAAAGCGTATTGCTATCTTGTGCAAAAATATTGAGAGCCAAAAAAAATAGAAAAATTGTCAAATATATAAAATTAATTGTTTTCATATTAAAATTGTGTTAAATATTTTAAGATTTGATTTTATAAGAAACTCTAAGAAAAAACTCTCTACTTTGATAAGGAATAAAAACATCGCTTGTAGCATCTTTTTTAGAGGGTAAAAACCAAAATTTTCCGTCCAAAAGATTAGTACAACCCAAGCCCACTGTAATATTTCGTGTAATAAAATTATTGTATTGTAAATATAATTGAATATGTAATTCTGAATTATACTCCACCGCAGTTGGATTGGGAGCAAAAGCAGAATTAATTTTAAATTTATTAGAAAAATACATAATCGTTGGATTGATAGAAAAATCAGGTAATATTTTTATATGACCTTGTAAAGTAAATTTATGAGCAGGAATCCCACTATTGACTGTACTTACCTCTGGTAGTTTGGTTTCAGGTTGTGTTTCAGAAACAGTATAAAACGAATAACCAAGATTTAAGTAACCCCATTTTTGTTTCAATCTCCCTTCTGCTTCTATGCCACGCGTACCTGACCTACCTATGTTTACATAATTGAATTGAGGCGTATTATTAACGATAACATCTTGCCTCGAAATAAAATCATCAATAACAATGTCATATATATTTACATTGAATTGAAGGCTATTGCTTGGCTTCCAACCTGCTTCAAACTCAATCAAAGTAAAAGTTTCAGGTTTGACGGTCTCTCCAATCTTCGAAAATTGTACATTTTGAAAAGTAGGATTTTTAAAGGCACGTGTATAAAGTGCTTTGAGGTGAAATTTCTCAAAAGAACGTGTAATTGCTAATCTTGGCACAACAATAGGATTAACATTGGCATATTTATCACCTCTTGCTCCGAGTGTAAAGTTAGCAATTTTAGATTTTAGATTAACTTCTGCAAATCCACCAAAACCCGAATATTGTGCATAATCTCCACCTGTTCTAAAACTTGCCAAAGTAGTCATATATTTACTTTGGTCTAAAAGTGCTTCTCCTCCCAAAACAAACTGAATATTATCATTGAATTGATAAATACCATATACATTGGCAGAATAACGAACATTTCTTGTATTAGAAAAATCTAAACTCGTAACGCGTGTACTCACTCCGCCTAAGTTGATAATTGATACATCATCAAAATAAAAAGGGTCTTGTTGTTTCCAATTTAATTTTGTGTTAATCACTAATTTTTCTCCAATATCAAAACGATAACCAACACTTAGATAACTTCCTCGTATGATGCTTTTTGTATCTGCAAATTGAGGCAAACGATTTGTAAAATTATTGAGCAAATATTTGACTTCTAATTTTTTGTAGGCTATATTCATACTCAAATATGCAGAATTAATCTCTGAAAGTTTTTTCATATCTACAACATTAGGCAAAAATGAATTAGAAGTATTCACATCAGACATTTTAGCACTCAAATAGGCTCCTGATATATCAAAAGTAAGTCCGTTCTGAAATTTATTAGATGCCCACATTTCAAAACTATTCCGCATAAGTGCATTTTGAGTAATACCAACATTGCTACTTGCTCCTATTTGTTGTGTGCCATTTGTTTTTTTGCTGATAACATTCACCACCGATAAACCTGCCATACCGCCATAGATAGCAGAACCTGCACCACGTATGATTTCAATACGGTCAATATTTTGCAGTGGTATTCTTTGCATCAAAAAAATATATCCTACGCTTGTATCGTTGATGGTGTGTCCATCTACCAAAAATAAAATTTTTCCTTCGTTTCCTGTGTTGCCTCTCACGCTTGCCACAGGCATCACATCATAACCAAAATCAAAACCCGGCACCAAACGCAACACATCTAAAATATCTTTTGCTCCTGAATTGATAATTTCTTCTGAACTAATAAGCGTTACGATACCCGGTGATTCTCTCAAAGTAGTAGCAGAAAAACCTGTAACAGATATTTTTGCTTCTATCGCATTGGTTCTTTCTAAGGTAGAAAGTTCTTCCATATTGGGCATATACAATGAATTGTTTTGAGTAGTATCGATTTCTTCTTGTGAGAAAGCAAAACTAAAACAAAAAAAATGCAAGATAAATGCGAAAAAAAACTTGTAACAATATGACATATTTTTTATAGAATTGAATGTTTATTTTATTGTTAATAATCTTTGTGTGTGTTTTTATTTTTGAAAAAATTAGCCAATATCAAAAGAATTCTAACTAATCTTTTCAAAAATAATTATTAAAATTTTTACTGACGTGTATAAGTAAATTGATTTGTAACTGTAACTCCCGGTCTTACAACATCAAAAGTAACGACCAATGTAGTCGCATTCAAACTTTTTACGGTAAATGGGCGAGGAGTTGTAACAGCCGCAGGCAAAGGCGTAGTTGTGTAGTTCAATACAATAAGCCCTGTGGTAGTGTTGGCAGTATAAGTACCTTGTACAGTTGCAAAGTTTGCTTCTACGGTAGTTGGTGGCGAATTAAAAAGACCACTTTTTTCAGTAAAAGTTCCTGTATTTGTAAAAGTTAATACTGAAAATTTACCAAAAGTAGCAAATGCAAGTGCTTGCGGGTCAGACGATATATTTGTGTTAGTAACATCAAACAAATCAGGAACCAAAACATTGCCTGCCAAAGATGTATTTGCGGCAGTCAAACGCCAAGAAGCCACCAAATTAGCCGCAGAAAAAATTTCTGTTGGTGCAGGCGTGTCATCTTTTTTGGTGTTACAATTTGTGAACAACAACATAAAAGTAAACAAAATAAGAAAATAAGATGAGTATTTCATAAAATTAAATATGATTGGATTATGATAAATTAAAATATAAATACATTGATATTTGAATATAATTTTTATAACAATAAAATTTTATTTTTACTATTATAAATTTTTTTCTTGGCAAATGTAAGTCAATGGTATTGATAAACAATAAAAATAGGCGGGACAAAAGCGGGACATCACCAAAAAAAGTATTAATTTTAATTATTATTGATATTTTTTTCTATTTTTTTTAAATTTATGGGATATTTTTTTTTATTTTTTTAACGTGAATTTAGAATAACAATAAAATAAAAAATAAAATAACTTTTCAAAAAAATAAGGTCATACCTTCGTAAACTATGGTACAAACCTTATTTTTTTGAAAAATCAATTGTTTAATTTTGATTTCTAAAAGATATTTTTTAAAAAATTAGGCAAACTTGTTTCTTCGTCCAAGTTTAATTTTTTCTTAATTCTATATTGATGTTTTCTTACACTTTCAGGGTCAAGATTGAGCAAAACAGCAATTTCTTTTTTATCGAGTCCCATTTTTAAATAAGCACATTGTCTTAAATCGTGATTGGTGAGTGTTGGACACAATTCATTCAACGATTTAAAAAGATTGGGGTGAACTTGCTCAAAATGAATTTTCATACTTTCCCATTGTGCATCAATATTTGTATTTTGAGCAATTATTTTGCTGATTTTTTTTGCTTCTTTTTTTTGTTCTTCTTCTTCAATATTTGTTTTTGTATTATCTAAAAAATTTTTCATCAAAGGCAAAATTTCATTTTTTTGGATAATTTGCAAAGTAATATTCATCAATTGCCTATTTTTTTCGTCAGCCAATAAAATAGATTGTTGTTCGATTTCATTTTTTTGTATTTGGAGAATATCGGCTTGTGCTTTTATTTCTTCGTTAGATTGTTGCAAATCGAAAGTTCTTTCTTTTACTTTTTGTTCGAGTTCAATATTTTTTTGTTCGATAATTTCTTTTACTTTGATAATTTTTTCTTTTTCTAATTCTTGATTTTCAATTATTTTATCAGTAATAGATTTTCTCAATGTATTGATGTAGGAAGCCAAAGCAATAGAAAATAAAATTACCTCTAAAGAAGCACCTACTTTTAAAGCATTATTAAAATAAATATTATCAGGCAAAATCCCTAAATATCCAAAAGAAAGCACATGAATTATTCCAAATAAAAACAATAAAAAATTGATATAAACATAATAAATTTCAGTGTTGCTCTTTTTATTTTTTAAAATATACACACAAAAAACTATCAACATAAAAAAATCAATACCATAAATTACATTAGAAAAAATAATCAGATAATCAATATAGACATTATTAATACCTATGTTATAAAATACATTATAAATAAGTAATATAACATTAATGCTTCCAACTATAATCAATGTATATTTTTTTAAATTATCAATAATACGATGCCAAACCACACGCGTTTGTGCTGTATTTACATAAGATTGTGAAAAACTAATAAACAAAATAAAACAAAACAAAATAAAAAAATTGGACAAACTAAGAAGAAAATAATATTGTTTTATATTCAAATCAAACAACAAAGGAATATAAAAACGACTCGAAAAAAGATGCAATAACAAGAAAAAAGTACAAAAAACGTAATAAAAATAAGTTTTATCTTTGGTAAATAAATAAATGAAAAAATTGTACAAAGTCATCACAAACAAAATAGAAAACACAAACGCATCAAAAACAAATTGCCACAATAATTCATACATTTTGATACTATAATGAGAAATTATTATATTTTTTTTTCCATAATTTGTATTGGTAGAAACAGCCATTTCTCTCATTCTTAGATAAATAGATGTATTGCCTTTTGATAAATTGATAGGTAAATGGTTTGTAAGTAGAAGAAAATCTCTCTTAGATTTAGAAATACTAATACCATTTCTTAGTTTTTGATAATTTTGTGGCTCATCTTCTTTGACCAAATACACTTCCGAATTCCATGTATGTGTATTAATAAAAAAAACGCCTTGATTATGAGGGTTATTGACAATAATTTTGAACCAATAACTTTTTACATTCGGTTTAATAGTGTTTGTATATTCAAATTTTTTTTGAATAGAAGGGCTTAAAATGGTTTCAATAGAAAAAGTATCTTTTACATCATAAAATGTTTTGATATAATTTTTATCTATTTTTTGTATTTCTTTCAGTTGATTGATGTGCCATACTTTTTGTTTTGTTTGAATTGTATCTGCTTGTATGGTTTTGATTTGTATAAAAAAAAAGCAAATAAAGCATATTATTTTACTAATTATATATTTATTAAATAACATAGTTGTTTTTTTGAGTATTGTACGTATTTTGTTCCATTTTTTAACGTTTATCTGTATAAAATAGTTTATTTTTGCATACAATAAAGAGAAAATTAACTTTTTAATGAAAAATTTTGACAATTTAGTCATTTGAAGAATGAAAATATTTTGTTTCAGCACATTTTTTATTTGTAAGAAAAGATTTACAAGATTTTCATTGTATTTATCCTGAAAATTCTGTCAAAAAAAGTCCTGTCAAAAAAATCCTTTTCATTTATTTTTTGTATTTTTTTAATTTTTATTATAACTTTGCAACTTATTAATATTTAATACACAAATATTTAATACACAAATATTTAATACACAAATATTTAATACACAAATATTTAATACACAAATATTTATTTAATACACAAATATTCAATACACAAATTACAAAAAAATAAATTAAGAAAAAAAATATTTAAGCTATGTTACAAGATAAATCTATATTAGTTACGGGTGCAACAGGTTCTTTTGGGCTAAGATTTATCAAAATTCTTCTCGAAAAATATTCAAATATCAAAAAAATAGTCATTTTTTCACGTGACGAATACAAACAATATCAAATCAAACAAAAATATCCTGCTCAAAAATATCCACAACTCAAATTTATCTTGGGTGATGTCAGAGATTTAGAAAGACTAAAAGTTGCCTTTGAAGAAATAGATATTGTCATTCACGCTGCCGCGCTCAAACAAGTCGATACAGCCGAAGAAAATCCTTTGGAGTTTATCAAAACAAATATTATGGGAGCAGAAAATATTATCCAAGCTGCCAAATATTGTCAAGTAAAAAAAGTAATTGCACTTTCTTCTGACAAATCGGTCAAGCCTGTGAGCCTGTATGGTGCTACCAAATTATGTGCAGATAAATTGTTTATTCAAGCCAATTATGAACAAAATAAAAGCAATACAATTTTTTCTTTGGTGCGATATGGCAATGTCATTGGTTCGCGTGGTTCTGTAATTCCTTTATTTTTAGACAAAAAAAATGACAACATTTTACCTGTTACCCAACTTGATATGACAAGGTTTAGCGTGCCGATGGGTATGGAAAGTGATGCCGTTTTGTACGCACTCGCCCATACGCAAGGGGGCGAAATTTTTATTCCCAAAGCACCTTCATATTCCATTCAAAATTTAATACAAGCCATTCAACCGACAGCACAAGTACAAATTATTGGTTTGAGAAATGGCGAAAGGTTACACGAGGAACTAATCAACGAAATCGAAATGCCTTTTACTTACGAAAATGATTTGTATTATGTCATTGCTAATACCCCAAAATTACAAAATTATTTTGAGATAAATTTAGAGTATAAAAAAGTTGTCAATCAATTTTGTTATAGTTCTCAAAACAATCCATATCAGTTATCTGTATCAGAAATTCAAAAACAAATCGAAGATTTTTTGAAATAAAAAATAAATTGTTATTTTTTTATTTGATTTTTTTGAATTTTTTATGTATTTTTGTGAAAAATTTAATATAAAAATAAAAAAAATATTAGTTTAAAACTTTTCAAAAGTTATAAACAAAAATATAACTCAATAAATTAGCAAAAAAATTAAAATGAAATCATTTGAAAAATGGGAAACCGAAGAAGTTGAAAGAACTTTTGGAATAAAATTTTTAGAAATATCTAACAAAATGAATAATTGGTTGGATTACAGCACTAATTTAGAAGAATTTGACATAAAAAGAATGGCTATTTTGAAACGAAAATTGCAGTTAAATGCTAATTTTTGGAATGAAGAAGATTTTAAAGTTTTTTTTATTATGCCGATTGTAGAATTAGTAGATTTTTATGAATTTGAAAAATATCGTACATTTATGGAAGCAACTTTTGAAGTAACTTTGAAAGATGTTCAGAACAATGATTGTGTGTTGCGTGGGCGTGTGGAGATGGTGGTAGCGACAGGAAAACAAAAACCACAAACTCCTTTTTTCTTTTTGAATGAATATAAAGCACAAGTAAAAACGATTACAGACCCACAAGGGCAACTTTTAATCGCAATGTTAGCGGCACAAACAAAAAACGAAAACGATTTACCTATTTATGGTATGTATAATATCGGACAAAATTTTTTCTTTGTGATATTAGAACAAGGAAAATATACAATTAGTAAACAATTTGATGCCACAGACCAACAAGATTTAGAACGAATTGTTTATATGTTGAAATTTGTAAAAAATCATATTGAAAATTTTATTAATCGATAAAAAAATAAAAAAATGAAATCTTTTGAAAAATGGGAAACCGAAGAAGTTGAAAGAACTTTTGGAATAAAATTTAAAAGAGAAAAAGAATCGATGAAAAGTTGGATTGCATTTCAAACAACATTATCAGAAAGAGAAAATGAAACAATAGAAGAATTAAAACTTCTTTTGATTGATTATGTTGATTTTTGGAATGAACAAGATTTGAAAGTTTTTTTTATTATTCCAATTATTAATATAATTCGTTTTTCTCAATTTGAAAAATATCGTACATTTATGGAAGCAACTTTTGAAGCAAATTTGAAAGATGTTCAAAACAATGATTGTGCGTTGCGTGGGCGTGTGGAGATGGTAGTAGCGACAGGAAAACAAAAACCGCAAACTCCTTTTTTCTTTTTGAATGAATACAAAGCACAGGCAAAATCTATTACAGACCCAAAAGGACAACTTTTAATCGCAATGTTAGCCGCACAATCAAAAAACAACGGACTAAATTTACCTATTTATGGTATGTATAATATTGGTCAAATTTTTTTCTTTGTTATTTTAGAAGGCAATGAATATACCACAAGCAAGGCTTTTGATGCCACAGACCAACAAGATTTAGAACGAATTGTTTATATGTTGAAATTTGTAAAAAATCATATTGAAAATTTTATCAATCAATTAAAATAAAAAAATAAGATGACAGTAAAATCATTTGAAAAGTGGGAAACAGAACAATTACAGATAACTTTTGGTATCAAACCTAATCAAAATTCAGTTTTGATGAATACTTGGCTTGAGGCGAATTATGATTTATCTGATACTGAAAAAAATACAATAGAAGCATTGCGTGGTCGTTTGTCTTACTTTGCGAACTATTGGAACGAGCAAGATTTAAAGATTTTTTTTATTATGCCAATGGTCAATGTGGTTGATTTTTATCATCTCACAAAATATCGTACTTTTATGGAACATACTTTTGAGGCTGATGTGTTGGATACGGAAAATAATAAAATTAATTTGCGTGGGCGTGTGGAAATGGTGGTCGCAACAGGCGAACAAAGACCAAGAACACCTTTTTTCTTTTTAAATGAATATAAACCACAATTAAAAGTGGCTACAGACCCACAAGGGCAACTTTTGAGTGCAATGTTAGCGGCACAAACAAAAAACGAAAATGATTTACCTGTTTATGGTATGTATAATATTGGTCAAATTTTTTTCTTTATTATTTTAGAAGGTGATAAATACACCACAAGCAAGGCTTTTGATGCGACAGACAAACAAGATTTAGAAAAAATAATTTCGATGTTGAAATTTGTAAAAAATCATATTGAAAATTTTATCAATCAATTAAAATGAAAA
>RDXZ01000016.1 GCA_004293265.1 Bacteroidota bacterium
CCAATCAACTTTATCTGCAATATAAAGTCCCTCAAATAAATCTTTTCTACCTTGATATAAATATTTTAAAGTACTGCAAATCAATGACTTACCAAAACGGCGAGGTCTTGCAAAAAACAAAAAAACTCCATCATTGATGAGGTCAAAAATATATTGAGTTTTGTCCACATACAAATAATTTTCTTCCCTTATTCTACTAAAATCTTGTATGCCAGCAGGTAATTTTTGCATTATTTCTTTTATTTTAATTGTTCATAAAACCAATTTTCTATATTCCTTTTTTCTGATGAAAAATTAAGTTCTGTTACACAAAGTATGATATTTTGAAAACAGGCAACGAATTATTAACTTTGCCATATATGCGAAATACTTACAAAAATTAACTGTTCTTATTGCCATAGTGCAAAGGTAGTAAAAAATGGTAAAAAAACATACGGGAAGCAAAATTTTATTTGTAAAGATTGTAAAAAATAATTTATACAATCATACAATTATAAAGGGTCTGATATATCAGTTAAAATATTGATAATGAATATGTTACTTAACAATAGTAGTGTATGTATATGAGCAAAAAAATATTATAAAAATGAAGTATCACTACTTGAATTGATTGGAATTAAAGTAGAAAAACTTACAGAAATTTGCTCTGCGGGCTGCCAATAACAACAAATCAAACCCATTCAAAAGAAACACAACAGAGAGAAAAAAGTTTTTCTTATATTTTTAATCCACATTCATCAATTCCCATAAATCAATAATTTGTTTTGCTTCTTTCACATCATGCACACGTAAGCACGATGCGTGATTTTGCAAAGCAATGATATGTAAAGCACTTGTGCCGTTCAAAGCATCTTCGGCAGTAATTTGAAGTGGTTTATAAATCATAGATTTACGAGAAATACCTACCAAAATAGGACAATTTAAGACCTCAAATAATGCCATATTTTTTAGTAAATAATAGTTCTGTGCAATCGTTTTAGCAAAACCAAATCCTAAATCGATGATAATATCTTTTTGTCCCAATGTTCTCAATTGTGTGATTTTTGTCTGAAAATAGTCAATCATTTCTGCGATAATATTATCATAATCAGTCAAGTTTTGCATTGTTTTGGGTGTGCCTTTGGAGTGCATCAAAATATAAGGAACGTTTAGTTGGCTGACCACTTCAAACATTTTTTCGTCTAAATTACCTCCCGAAATATCATTGACAATGCTTGCTCCCATTTCTACTGATGCTTTCGCAATATTACTTCTAAACGTATCAACAGAAATTTTTGCAGTTGGAAAGTGTTTTTTGATGAGCAAAATAGTATCTAAAACTCTTTTTTTTTCTTCTTCTTCAGAAATATCATCAGCGTTTGGGCGTGTGGAATAGCCACCAATATCTAAAAAATCAACGTTTGCGGTCAGCATTTGTGATGCTTTATTCAAAATTTGTGTTTCGTTTTGATAACGACTTTCTGCATAAAAAGAATCAGGAGTGATATTCAAAATTCCAAAAACTAATGGTTTTTTGACAACCAATAATTCTCCATTGAGATTAAGAGTAAACATATTTTATTTTCCAATAAAATTTTTAACTAATATTTCTGCTTCTTGCATGGCTTTTTTTAAATCATTGTTTATAATTACTTTATCAAACTGATTTTGAAAGGTAAATTCGTATTGAAATTTATCAATTCTTTTTTTAAGACTTTCTTCGGTTTCGGTTTTTCTTTCTCTCAATCTTTTTTCTAATTCCTCCAAAGAAGGTGGCAAGACAAAAATTGAAATAGCATTTTCTCCAAAAAACTCTTTGAGATTTAATGCACCTTTTACATCAACATCAAAAATAACGTGTTTTTTTGATGCCCAAATTCTTGCAATTTCTGTTTTGAGTGTGCCATAAAAAGAATTTTCATACACTTCTTGCCACTCTACAAACTCATCATTTTTTATTTTTTCTTTGAACAGATCAATATCTAAAAAATAATAATCTTGCCCTTCTACTTCGTGTGAGCGTTTTTGTCGTGTGCAAACAGATACCGAAAAGCCTAAATTTTGGGCTAAAATTGATAAAATATGACGCACCAAAGTAGTTTTGCCTGCACCTGAAGGAGCAGAAAAAATAATAATTTTTCCCTTAAAATCAATGTTTTCTAACATAGAGAATTAAAATTGAACGGCAAATATACACATAAATAACAAATTATTTGATTAAAATAACTAAAATATATTTTTTTTGTTTCAATTATTAGACTTTTTAATCAATTTTTATTAAAAATTTTTCTAAGTCTTTCCAAAATTTTGGATAAGATTTAATCACTGCTTCAGGATTTTCTATCTCTATTTTTCCAAATTTAAAAACTGCTATCGCAAAAGCCATACACATACGATGGTCATCATAAGTATTTATTTTTGTAGGTTGATATTCAAAATTTTTATCGGTACTGATTTCAAAAACACCTTCTTCAATTTCTGTCATTGCTCCACCAATTTTGGGTAGTTCGTTTTGCAAGGCTTCTATTCGATTTGTTTCTTTGATTTTTAGACTTTCTAAACCTATAAATATTGCTTTTATTCCTTTTAATACACAAAAAACTGCCAATGTTTGTGCTAAATCGGGGCAATGTATGAAGTCAATTTTTATCTCTTGCTCGATGATAAAATTTTCTTTTTGTGAAATAAATATGCCTTTTTTTTCAAACCTTGTTTGCACGCCCAACAAAGCCATCAACTCAATTATTTGACTATCTCCTTGTTTCGAATCTTGAAATAAATGTGGTAAAAACAAACAAATATTTTTTTCAAAACCTGCCAAAGCATACCAATAACTTGCCGCCGACCAATCTCCTTCTACAATATAAGTATTATTTTGATATATTTGTGGTTCAATTTTAATCCTATTTTCGTGCCATTTGTATTCGATTCCAAAAAAATTCATTTGTGATAAAGTCATCAAAATATAAGGTTTTGAACTGATTTCTCCTTCCAAAACTATAGTCAAACCTTGTGGTAAAAGCGGGGCTATCATCAACAAAGCCGAAATAAATTGACTACTAATATTGGCTTTTATGCGCACAAAATTATTTTTTTCTGTCTGATTTTTGATAAATTTCAAAGGTGGAAAACCTTTTTTTTCTATATAATTTATCTCAAAACCAAGCATTTGCAAAGCATCAACCAAAGGAAAAATCGGTCTTTCCTGCATACGTGATGTCCCTGTGAGCGTAGCGTTTTTTTGTGTGATAGCCAAATAAGCGGTCATAAATCTAAAAACAGTTCCTGCATCTTTGGCATCAAATATATCAATATTGTCCTGATTTTTTAGTAAATTTGTTAAAATTTGTGTATCATTTGCTTCCGATAAGTTCTCAATTTTGATAAAATTTTGTTGTTGATATTGTGCTAAATACTGAATAATTAAACCTCTATTGCTTTCACTTTTGGAAGAAGGCAAATATTCAATGATAAAATCTTGTGTTTTTTGAGAAATATATTGCAGTTGCATTTTTTTATTTTTGAAAATATTATTTTTTACTAATTTTTTCTT
The DNA here is from genome assembly GCA_004293265.1 of Bacteroidota bacterium. Taxonomy (GTDB): domain Bacteria; phylum Bacteroidota; class Bacteroidia; order Cytophagales; family Microscillaceae; genus RDXZ01. The sequence continues at coordinate 3,533 of RDXZ01000016.1, forward strand.
TTTCGCCCCTGCTTGTGTCCCACAAGCAGTCGTTGTTGGTATAAGACTTGTTTGTTACAACATTCGCTTGTGGGACACAAGCGAGGGCGTAAAACAAATATTTAGCCTTTTTGATTAATACAAAATTTTTACACTAACTTATTTTTTACTAATTTTTTCTTTTAAATCTTTAATTCTTTCATTTAAAAGTTCTTTTTCTTTGCTCAAAGAATCTAAGGCTTCGTTTTTAGAAAAATTTACAGGAGTTGCGCTTCTTAACTTACAAGAATATTTGGAAGCATTGACCGTTTCTTGCACTTTGAAAGCGATTTTTTGTCCTTCATTGATTTCAGAGATTTCTTTTTCCACTTTTTTAACTTCTTTTCCTTTGTCAGAAAAAACAACATCGATGATAATATCTTTGAATTTTGCGTCAGTTTTTTTATTTGTTACTTCAATATTGACAATAAATTCGCCCATTTCATCGCTTTCGAGTTGGTCTGCAATGATTAAACTTTTATTGAGTTCAGATTTTAATATTTTTTGATATTCTTTTTCTTTTTCCTCAAATTTTACTTTTTGTTTTTCCAATGAGTCCAATTCAAGTTCGTCTTCGGATTTTTTTTCTTCTTTTTTCTCTGTTTTTTCTTCTTTTTTCTCCTCTTTTTTGCCTAAAATATCATCATTTTCAACGATTTCATTTTTAGTTTCTTTGGGGGTTTTATTGATTTCTATAAAAATCAAATAACCAACAACACAAATTAAAAAGAAAAATAAAACATATAAAATAGTATAAGAACGTTTGCGAGAAGACTCAATTTGGTTGATTCGAGACTTTGGATTATTGTTTTGTGGAACTTGTGTTTTGCTTTGTGTTTGAGTTTGATTTGGATTGTATTGATTTTGGGTTGTGTGCAATGGAGTATGAGGCGTTGCTTTTTCCATCAATGCTCTTTTAAATTCTTCACAACTTTGATAGCGGTCATTTGGATTTTTAGCGGTAGCAACCTCGATTATTTTTTGCAAATAATCAGGCACAGAAGGATAAAAATCTTTTGCTTTGGGCAAAGTTTCGTTTAAAATTTTGTTATAAATCGTAAATTCGGTTTCAATATTTTCATTATAAGGAGATTTTCCTGTGAGCATTTCCCACAACGTAACGCCCAAAGAATAGACATCACTTCTTGCGTCTAAATTTTCGCCTTTTACTTGTTCGGGACTCATATAAAGCACCGTTCCAACTCTTGCTCCTGCTTTTGTCATAGCAGGTTTATCATTTTTAAGGATTTTTGCGATACCAAAATCTAAAATTTTTGCTTGTCCGTCCAGTCCAATCAAAATATTAGAAGGTTTTATATCTCTATGCACTATTCCTCGCGTGTGTGCATAAGCGAAGCCGTCCAAAATTTGATAAAAAATATCCAAAGCACGTTTTTCGTGTAAAGGACCTGAAACATTGGCTAAAAAATCGTCCAGTGGATGTCCTTCGACATATTCCATTATCAAAAAAAGTCCGTTTTCATTTTCTAAATAATCATATAAAGTTACGATATTAAGATGTTGCAAGCCAGAAAGTGTGGTTGCTTCTTGCCTAAAACGCTCTTTTACTTCTTGGTGATTGACAAGAGCAGGATTTAAAATTTTGATAGCCACTTTGCGTCCTAATTGAGTATGTGTGGCTAAATAGACTTGTCCTACGCCACCTTCTCCCAATAATTTTTCGACTTGATAATTTAAAATACGTTCTCCGACCATTTTTTATACGATTTTTTTAGTATTGTCCTTTAAAAAACGTAAAATTACAACCTATTTTATAGATTACCAAAAAAAAGTTTTTTTTATTCAATAATTTATTATGATTGTTTATTTTTTATGATATTTTTTTAGTACTTACTTTATTTGACAAAATTTTTAAAATCTTTTTGGTTTTTCATAAATTTCAGTTAATTCTCCGTTAAATCTGTGTTAAAGAATTAAAAATATGGCACAAATAACATATTTTTTTGTGAATTTTGCAACACTAAAAAACAAAAATTAGTGTTTTTTATTATAAAATTATATGAAAAAATTATTTTTATTGGCAAGTTTTTTATTTGCTGTCCTCACAATTCAAGCACAAGGTTTGGTAACGCCACAACCAAGTCCGTCTTCAAAAATTAGCCAAAAAATTGGTTTAGCAGAGGTAAGTGTGGCATATTCTCGCCCAAGCGCAAAAAATAGAGTTATTTTTGGTGATATTGTACCTTTTGGAAAAATCTGGCGTACAGGTGCTAACTCTCCTACAAAAATTAAATTTGATGAAGAAGTAATTTTTGAAGGCAATAAAGTTCCCGCAGGTGAGTATTCATTGATGAGTTTTCCTGATAAAGACCAATGGACAATTGTTATCAACAAAGATACAAAAGGAAATGGTGCTTTTACTTACCAAGAATCTGATGATGTGGCTAAGTTTACGGTAAAATCTGTTAAATTAACTCAACATGTAGAAAGTTTTTCGATTTCTTTTTCTGATTTAGGTTTTAATTCCGCTACATTAGAATTGGCTTGGGAAAAAACATCGGTTCGTATCAAATTGGAAAATAAAGTTGATGAAAAAATTGCTAAACAAATCGAAAAATTGACCGCACCTACGCGTGATGCTTCTTTGTTTTTTAATATTGCCGCTTATTATTATGAAACAAATCAAAAAAATGATGAAGCATTGGCTTTTGTAACAAAAGCAACTGATATGGCTCCGCGTTATTGGACTTTGCAAATGAAAGCAAAAATTCAAGCAAGAGCCAATGATTTCGCAGGTGCGTTGGCAACTATTGACAAATCAACTGAATTAGCAACCAAAGACAAAGATGATGCTTATGTCAATGCAAATGCTAAGTTGAAAGCAGAATGGGCAAAAAAGAAAAAATAAAATTAGAAATTAAAACATAATTGATAAAAAAAAGGCTGTCTGAAAAGAACAGCCTTTTTTTTCAGTTGTCAATGTCGAAGACTTGACAATCTGCGAAAAAAACTGCAGTTGTCAATCTCGCAGATTGTCAAGTCTTCGACCTTGACAACTGCGAAAAAAACTGCAGTCGTCAAGGTCGCAGATTGTCAAGTCTTCGACATTGACAACTGCGAGATTGACAATCTGAGAAAAAAACTGCAGTCGTCAATGTCGCAGATTGTCAAGTCTTCGACCTTGACAACTGCGACATTGACAACTGCGAGATTGACAACTGCGACATTGACAACTGAAAATTAGTAGAAAAAAATTTTTTTTCAAAGTTATTATCAACTCTGACAAAGTTCAAAATTTTGTCAGAGTTTTTTTTGGTAATATAACCTAATTTCGAGATGATTTTTATTTATAATTAATTGATTTTCAATAAAATATTTTGATTGGTAATTTGAAATAGTAGTCTGTGCCGAAACAATATTTCAAAACTTTTTTTGTTTATAACTAATTCTTTGATATTTTGTAACTATTTTTGTGTTTGAAAGTAATCTAACAATTCACTCAATAAACTTTTATGTTATGAAATATATTTTTATTTTTATTTTGATGAGTGCTTTTTTTAGCCTCCAAAATATCCAAACAAATGCTTTTTTGGTTCAAAATCAAAAAAATATTCCCCTCCACGCCTCTTTGAATGGCAACAAAATTCAAATGTTGGACTCAACAGACAAAATTTTGAAAGAAATTTTGAATGATGTCAATAACTTTTATAAAAAAATTCCACTCGAAAAAATTTATGTCCATTTAGATAAACCTTTCTACAAACCCAAAGAAACAATCTGGGGAAAAGTATATTTATTGAATAGCAACACCAACGAAGCCTCTACTATTAGCGATGTCGCTTATGTAGAAATGATTAACACCAAAGGAGAAACCGAAAGAACTTTTCAAATTGGTATAAAAAATGGCGTAGGTTATTTTGATTTTGATTTGGGTGAAGTAGGCGGTATGTATAAAATCAAAGCCTATACAAAATGGCTTCTGAACGAAGGAAAAGAAAGTACTTTTGAGAGAGATATACAAGTTCAAAAAGTAATCAATCCTAAATTATTACTCAAAATAGATTTTTTACAAAAAAGTTATGGAGCAGGCAGCAAAGTAGAAGCTTATTTTGAAGCAATGGATTTGAAAAAAAATAAAATTGTAAATCATACCATTGATTTTGATGTGTATTTAGCAGGAAAAATAATTGAAAAACAAAATATAAAAACAGATACAGAAGGAAAAACAATCATTAGTTTTAATCTTCCCAATAACTTAAATACTAACGATGGACTTTTGAATGTGCTTGTGAATTATGATGGTTATGCCGAAAGTATTTCGCGAAGTGTGCCAATTGTTTTGAATAAAATAGATGTGCAGTTTATGGCTGAGGGAGGAGAGGCAATCGTTGATATTGACCACAAAATTGCATTCAAAGCCGTAAACGAATTTGGAAAAGGAGCAGATATTGAGGGTTTTATTGTAGATGAAATGGGAACAGAAATTACAAAATTCAAAAGTTTTCATCAAGGAATGGGCAGTTTTACAATACGTCAAGCCCAGCATAAAACATATTTTGCTCAAATTATATCTCCGTTTTTTACAAAAATACCGCTTCCAAAAGCCAAAAATGAAGGATATGCTTTGATGATAGACACGATAAAAAATAAATTTTTAGAAGGAAAATTTTATGCTCCTGAAAATAAAGATGTGTATTTGACAGCACAAAGCGGTGGAAAAATATTCTTTTCTACTAAAATAAATACAAAAAAAGGAATGAATTTTTTTAGATTTGATACACAAAAACAAAATATAGGCATCGCACAAATTACACTTTTTGATGCTATGAAAAAACCACAAGCAGAAAGATTAGTGTTTTTAAATCCTGATAAAAAACTAAAAATTAAAATTAAAACTGATAAAACACAATATTTACCAAGAGAAAAAGTAAATGTAAATATCAAAACCACAGACGAAAATGATTTGCCAATTCCAGCCAATTTATCTATTTCTGCTGTCAATGAACAAATTTTAAATATTGCAGATGATAAACAAGATGATATTTTATCGTGGTTATTGTTGGGAGCAGAATTGAAAGGTAAAATTGATGAACCTAATTTTTATTTTAATCCAAAGGAAAAAAAAGCATTGATTGCCTTAGATTTTTTGATGCTGACACAAGGTTGGAGAAAATTTAGTTGGAAAAAAGCCCAAAGCCCTACGCAATACGTAAAATATATTCCTGAAAAAAATACCACTATATCAGGTACAATTTTTAATCCAAATGATAAACCTGCAGAAAATGCACAAGTCGTACTTTTTGAAACAGGAAAAGAAAAAAATGCCGCCATTGCTTATACAGATAAAAATGGTAGATTTCTTTTTTTAAACACTGACCCAAATAAAATTTTGCAAATGATGGTCAAACCCAACAAAGAACGTTATGTATGTAACATTATTTTGGATAAATCAGAACAATATTTGACGTATCAACATACACAACTCAATCGTTATCAACTTGATGCTACGGAATTTATCAATTATTCAGTATCAAATACAAACAATACTACTCGAAAAATAAATGCAAAAAATAATTTTAGTTTAGAATCAGATGGTATGTCGCTTAACGAAGTGGTAGTTGTAGGTTATGCTGAAAAAACGGTTGCTAATAATAGTAGTTCTATTACATTTCGAGATATAAATGCAATACCATCAAAGTCAATTGAGGTGATGTTACAAGGCAGAGTATCGGGAGTATCGATAAATGGAGGCAATGCAGGTGCAACTAATAATGTTCGAGTTAGAGGCTCAACTTCTCTTTTTGGTGGAGGAGAACCTTTGGTTATTGTAGATGGAGTAGTTGTAAATAGTGATTATTTGAGTAACATAGACCCCAAAAATATATACTCAGTAGAGGTTTTGAAAGATGCCGCCGCCACTGCTATATATGGCTCGCGTGCCGCGAACGGGGCGATTATTATACAAGGTAAAACAGCATTGCGATTTGATAACAAACCTTCAGAAAAACCTACAAGTCCTTATACAACTTTGTTGATTAGTAATAAATCTGAAAATTCTACACGAGAATTTTACGTTCCTAAATATGATAAAATTGTAAAAAATGAAAATCGTAACGATTTTAGAACGACTATTTTTTGGCAAAACAATATCAATACAGATGAAAAAGGCGAAGCAAATCTAAGTTTTTATAATTCTGATGAGATTACAACTTTCAAATTAACCGCAGAAGGTTTTGGAAAAGGATTAATTGGGCGTGGTGAAGAAAGTTATTTTACTTTAAAACCACTACAAGCAGACATCGAAATTCCACCATTTTTAACTACGGAAGATACTTTACAAATTCCTGTTTATTTGCGTAATAATATTAATGAAAGTATTAAAACTACTTTGCAAATAGATATACCTTCGAATGATTTGGTATTGCTTTCTAAAAATATACAAGAAATCAGTTTGCAACCCAATCAAAAAACAAAAGTGCTTTTATCAGTCATTGCCAAAAAACCTGCAAAAAATCAGTCTATCACTATTCATTTAAAAAGTGATTTTTTGGAGGATAAAGTTACACAAACAATAGACATTCATTCCAAAGGATTTCCGATTGAATATTCACTTTCTGGCTCTGAAATAGATAATGAATTTGATTTTGAGTTATCATCTCATTTAGAAGGAAGTTTTGAAGGCAAATTATTGGTTTATAGTGATTTTACGCAAGATTTGATGGGTGCTTTGGAAGGGATTATTAGAGAGCCTTATGGTTGTTTTGAGCAAGTTTCTTCGAGTACTTATCCTAATATTTTGGCTTTACAACTGATGGAGGAAATGGGAAATATCAAACCTCAAATCAAACAAAAATCTTTACAATATATTGCACAAGGATATAAAAAATTGGCGGGCTATGAAGTAAAAGGCGGAGGTTTTGATTGGTTTGGGCAGGCTCCCGCACACGAGGCTTTGACTGCGTTTGGATTAGTGGAATTTTTGGATATGAAAAAAGTGTATAAAGATGTAGATGATAAAATGATAGAAAGAACTAAAAAATGGTTGTTGAGCAGGAGAGATAAAAAAGGAGGTTTTTTAAATGGCAAACAAGATGGACACGAAATGGGCGCATTGCCTATTCAAACAAAAAATGCTTTTATCGTTTATGCCTTAGCACGTGCCAAAGTGAAAGATATTGAATTAGAATATGAAACGGCTCTAAAAAATGCACTTTTTAGCGAAGATTCTTATCAAATGGCACTTTTAGCTTCGGCAAGTTTGGATTTAGGTAAAACAGAAAAAGCAAATTCATTGTTAGAAAAATTGAGCCAACAACTCAAAGATATTGATAAAATGAAAATTCAAGATACTTGGACGCACTCAGGAGGTAAATCAAAAACAATCGAATCTGTTTCTTTTACGGGTGTATCTTTGGTTAAAAATAAGGAAAAAGATATAAAAAAATTGGCTGAAATAACGTCTTTTTTGAATAAAAATCGCTCTTATGGAATGTTTGGCTCTACACAAGGAACGGTTACTGCTTTGCAATATTTGACAAATTACCTACAATATACCAAAACAAATGTTAATAAAAAAGGAAGTGTAGAAGTGCAACTTTGGAATGGTTATCAACTTTTAGCTTCATCACCGATTGACCCCAACAAAATAGATGCCTTACAATTAGAAAATTGGACGAGTAAAATCAAAGTCGGAAAACATAAATTAAAAGTTAAATTTAAAAATACAGAACGAGGTTTGCCTTTTTCTATACAATTAAAATACAATACTTATACACCTAATTCTCAAAAAGAATGTGCCATAGATTTGCAAACTGACTTACATCTCAAAAAAGTCAAATTAAACGAAATAGTAAGATTTACGACTACTATCACAAATCGTTTTGAAAACGACCAACCGATGACTTTGGCATATATTGGTATTCCGTCAGGTTTGGTGGTGCAACCTTGGCAACTCAAAGAATTACAAGAGAAAAAAGTATTTGATTTTTATGAATTAAATAAAAATTATGTTGTTTTTTATTATCGAACACTCAAACCAAAAGAACAAAAAATAATACATTTGGATTTGGTTGCCAAAATACCCGGCACTTTTCTCGCTCCCGCAGGTGCGGCGTATCTTTATTATACCAAAGAATTGAAAGATTGGGAAGAAGGTGAAAAAGTTACTGTTCAAATGCCTGAAATAGATTAAAAACTTCTAATTTTAACTTTCCAAAAGTTTTGAACTTTTGGAAAGTTATTTAAAAAATTGGTAGTGCTACAAATGTAATATTTTTGTCTTTTTGAGCGAAGCGAAAAATATGCAATTTCGTTCACAAAACGCTTTTCAACAAGCAGTTGCTTCACTTCGTTCAGCAGGACAAAGTATTACATTAACAACACTACCCCAAAAAAAAATTAAAAACCTCAAAATTATCACTTTTTATGAAATATCTTTTACTATTTATTTTTTTCTTTCCTTTTTTTATTTTCGCACAACAGCAAGAAATTTCTCAGACAATTACAGATGAAAAAGGAGAAGGAATACCGGGCGTTTCTATTCATATCAAAGGAACAACCACTGCCACTTCTACTGATTTAGACGGAAAATATACAATAAAAACCAAAATAGGAGATATTTTAGTGATTGAAGCAATAGGAATGAAAACTCGTGAGGTTTTGGTAACTAAAGATGGATTAGTGGCATTAAAAGAAGGGAAATATACACATCGATATATCCAACCCAATATAATTCAACCTAAAAATAAACCTATCAAAGATAGTGTTGAATTTAATTATGAAATTTTTATGGGCAAAGATACTTCTTTCGCTTATAAAAATGCTGTCGATTTTAGCAAACAAGCCAAAAAAGTAGAATTTAAAAATAAAACAGAAGAAATACCTACCTTTACAGAACTTCCACAAAATATTAAAATTAGAAAAAATAAAATTATACTTTCAAGTATTCCTACAAAAGATTATTTTAAACCTTATAATTTTTGGCATATCGATTATTCTACTTCTTTTGATTTTTTGGAAAGCAATAAACTTCCCAAATTACAAAATCAATTTGCACAAGGCAGACCAATCAATGGACAAAATGCTTGGGTACAAAATGATATATTTAGTTGGGGAGAAAATATCAAAAAATTAGAATATGATAATAATAATGCACTTGTAGCGCTTGGAACAGGCAACGGAAGACTTGCCCAAAGTTTTAATCCTTTGCAAATATTGCGTACAGGTTATATTTTTAAAAATAATTTGATTATCAGCAAACGTTGGCAATATTGGACATTCAAAACTCATTTTTCACACCAAAAACAACAAGGAATTATTCCTAATCAAACCAACGAACAAACAGATATTCAAGCACTTTTTACGCATCAACGCAAACAAAAATTGACTTTCAATGTTATTTTTAACAATATACAACAACAACTTCCAAATATTGGTGCGAATTGGCAAAGTATCATAGGTAATATTTATAGAACGCCTATTTCGTTTGATAATCAAAATAATTTTAATTTATCACATAGTCCACAAACAGACAATCCCTATTTTTATCAAAATATTGTGCCTGATAATAGTTTGGAGCGTAATTTAACTTTAGGAATTGTCCAAAATTCTATCTCCATAAAAAAACAAGAATCAAACGAATATTTATTAGGCTACGCACTCAATTATAATCTTCATCAAAAACAAACTGCTTTTGGACTTTTGCCTGCTATGGCGGGAAGTGCCACAGGTAGATATACCGACCGAAAAATGCTTCAACAATCACTCAACGGAAATATAGAAACAAAATATGAATATCAAGAGCAGTATCGCAGTTATAATGCTTTTTTTAAAGATTTTTCTGCAAAATTAAGATATGATTATGCCTATCAAGATACCAATTTAGACCGCAAAGATGGACAAGGTTTTAATACAAATCAAACGCTCAATATTCAAAATGCAAATCAAATAACGAATACAAATATTCAATTAGATAGGCACATACACGAATTTTTTATTAATTTTGGTGTGAATAAAAAATATGTTTTTACAGATAATTTTATGGATTTAGAAACTGGTTTTAGAAATTATTTTTCTTCTACACTGCTTCCCAAAAATTATGCTTATTTCTTGCCTTATGCCAATTTGAGTGTAAGTATAGGACATTTGTTAAGGAAAATAAATATTACTAATTTTTTTCGTTATAATGATTCATTTTTTTTTCATTTGGTTTATGGCACTTCAATACAAGAAACCTCACTTTTGTATAATCAATTTCAATTCAATTCGTTGCAAACCAATGCCGAAAATTATGGTCAATATTTTGAAAATAAAGAATTACAATGGAAAAATGGATTAGCTCCCGAAAAAAATAGAAAATTAGATATTTCTTTACATTTTGATAAGAAAAATTATCCTTCATATCAATTGAGTGCAACCATTACTCGATTTATTCATCAAAAAAGTGATATGATTGTTCCTATTTTTGAAAACAATAATTTTAGTTTACAAAATGCAATAGATATGCGCAATAGTGGTTGGGAATTAAAATTAGAATATACAAAATTTTTCAAAGACAATAATAGTTATATCAGAGATGCTTCGTTCAATTCTGTACTTATTCTATCGCGTTTCAATCCAGTGGTTACACATTTAGCCAATCAGCGAGAAAGCGTTGCTTTGGCGGGTTATAAAGACATTTCTACACAGGCAATCGTAGGTCAGCCTTTGGGCGTAATTGTTGGAAATACTTATTTACGCAATCAAAACGGACAAAAAATAATAGATGGACAAGGTTTTCCTTTGGTGAATGTTATGCCACAAATTTTGGGCAATCCTAATCCTGATTTTATACTGACTTGGTTAAATAAATTTCAAGTCAAAGATTTTTCTTTGTCAATTTTATTCGAATATCGAAAAGGAGGACAAGTTTGGAATGGAACAAAAAACGCTTTAAATTATTTAGGAAGAAGCGAACAATCTGCCAATGAACGAAATATTACTAATTTTGTTTTTGAAGGCGTTAATTTATTAGGGCAATCCAATCAAATTCCTGTTGATTTTGCTAATCCTATCAATGGTTTATCTGGTAATCGTTTTGTACGTTATGGATTTGTAGGTGTTGGAGAAGATACCATTGAAAGTGCTACTTCTTTTCGTTTGCGTGAGGTTAATTTTTCTCATAATTTTACAAAATATTGGAAAAAAATATTTCCTAAAAGTGAGGCTACTTTTACTTTATACGCACAAAATTTATTGATGTATATGCCTTATTCTGGCGTAGATGCCCAAACAATGTTAATGAATTATCAAGCAGGCATTGGTTTAGATTTGTTTAATATGCCCGCAATGCGTACTTTTGGTGGTAAATTACAAATGAGTTTTTGAGAAGAATAGCATTTTAAATGATTTTTTTTGCCTTTGTAAACCATACCAAGAAAAATTTTTGAGTGATAAATAAGTTTAAAACCAATTAAAATATAGGTGTTTAGTCCAAAAAGCAAAATTATTTTTACATAATATTTTATTATCCAAAAAATAAGTTATAACTTTGCGGTTTGAACGTTGATTTTTAAACAATAATTTATAATACTCTTATGCGAAAAAAATTACTATTTATTTTCCTGTGTATTTCTTTACATATAACAAACTTATGGGGACAAACTACTTATTCTATAGGTCCCAATGCCCCCTATTCTGGTTATGCAGGTAATTTCACCTCTATCACAAATGCAATAGCAACCTTAGGTACTATTACTACTCCTGTTGTACTTGAGTTTCAGTCAGATTATGTTTCTACCGTAGAAACATATCCTATTTCTGTTACGAATATAGTAGGTGCATCTGCTACCAATACGGTTACATTTAGACCTAAATCTGGCATATCTGCTATTACATTCACAAGTGGTGCCGCAAGTGCTACACTTAGTATGAACGGGACAAATTATGTTACCTTTGATGGACGTGATGGTGGGGCAGGAACAAACAAAAATCTGATTTTCTTAAACCAAAATACAAGCGGACAGGCTATTCGGTTTTTGAACAATGCTACCAACAACGTCATTACATATTGTGAAGTACGCGGCAGAAATACCTCAACTGCTGTGATTGATTTTTTGGCAAGTGCTGGTACAGGGAATGATGATAATACTATTTCTTTTTGCGAGATAACATCTGATGGTACAAATCTACCTAATACCTTGATTACATCAAGCGGACTTACAAGTATTAATGATAGAGTCCGTATATTGAACTGTAATCTCTCAAATTTCTTTAGTCCTACTGCGGATCATTATGGTATTTTTGTAAATAGTCAAGCATCTGACTGGACTATTCAAAACAATAAATTTTTTCAATCAGGTACACGTGATGTAACAGGTACAGGAGTAGATGTAGTAGTTATAAGAACTGTAGTAGGTACAGGGTATCTTGTAGATAATAATACCATAGGTTATACAAATGTAAGTAGTATGGGTGCTGCTTGGACAATGACAGGTAATTCTAATTATACCTTTACGGCTATTAGTTTAGGTGGTGGAGGTACTGTTTCTAATAATACTATTACGGCTATTACACAAAGCAGCACAAGTGCAAATGCCTGGAGAGGAATTATAGCAAGTTCTGGCAACGTGTCAATAACAGGTAATACGATAGGAAGTTTACTTACGAATGATGTAATCAATGTAACTGCTGGCGCAGGTGCTGATGGGCTTATCGCCATTAATAATGCCACAATAGGTACAGTTAGTATTTCAAATAATAACATTGGTGGGTTAAAAGTAACATCTACTCTTGCCACTGCCACGAGAATTAAAGGTATTTTAAATGCAGGTTCAGGTACAGTTACCATTTCAAGCAACACCATCGGAGGTACTTTGCCACACAGTTTAGTAGCGAATATAACCATTACAACTACAGGTTCACCTGGTGGTAGTAGCAATGCGATAGAAAGTACTGCTGGTACCACTACCATATCTAATAATACAATACGTAACTTTACAGCCTACACAACAAATGGTGCAGGTGCAGCAAGAGGGATTTTGGCAAGTGGTGGGACGCATAGTGTTGCTGGAAATACCGTTTTTAACCTAACTATAAACTCTACAAATGGAGGAACTGGCTCAGGTGCGAGTATTATAGGAATATCTACTACTAGTGGAGGTGCTTCTAATAATATTATTTATAATCTTGTGAACACAAGTACTGGAGCAGGGGCTTATGGTGTAGTAGGATTATTTGCAAATACAAGTACCGCAACCATAGACAGAAATACGATTTATAATCTTGCTGTGAAAACAATAGGAACAGGTTTTTTATCTGGATTAGCAGTAGTAGGTGGTACATTTACGTTTGCTAATAACATAGTACGTTTAGGCTTTGATGAAACAGGTTCTGCTATTACAACAGGATATGACATTAGAGGAATAGATGAAGCAGGAGGTACTAACAATTTTTATCACAATAGCGTATTTATTGGTGGTACAGGTGTAACAACAGGTACTACCTCCACAGCAGCTTTTCGTACAAGTGTAACGCTTAATACACGTAATTATCAAAATAATATATTTATCAATAATCGTTCTAATGGGACTGGAACAGGCTCTCACGCTTCTATTTGGCTCACAGGTACGCCATCTGCGGGAGTAATAAGTGGTTTAACGAATAACTACAACATTTATCAAGCAAATGGCACAGGTGGTACAATCGTAAGACATCCTTCAGCATCACCTACAAACTATACTCTTAAAGCATGGAGAGAATTTACATTGGGTAATTATGATTTGAATTCTGGTGTAGGTAGCCCCAATTTTATAGATGCGGTAGGTGTTACTCCTGATCTTAGAGTGCAATCAAATACCTCTGCAGAGGCAACAGGGCTTAATATTTCTGCTGTTACAAATGATAGAGAAGATGAAACAAGAGCCACCCTTACGCCTACGGACATAGGTGCTGATGCTGGGAACTATACCCTTACCAACACAGAAGATATCTTTACGCCTAATATTTCTTTTGTGGCACTTCAAAATACATCTTCATTGGCTAATAGAATACTTACAGCCACACTTACAGATGTAGGTTCAGGTATAGATAACACTACTTTTATTCCAAGAATATATTTTCGTAAAAATTCTGGAGGCTGGCAAACTACACAGGGTAGTTTGATGACTGGTACACTATTTAATGGCACTTGGAATTTTACTATCAATAACTCGCTGATGGGTGGGGTTGTTGTAAATGATATTGTAGATTATTATGTGGTAGCACAAGACATAACAGGAAATGTATGGGCAACAAAATTTGTTGGATTTGTTCATCCAGATGTTAATACTAATACTACTGCACCTACTACGCCTGACAACTATAGAATTTTAGCACCCATTTCAGGTAACTATGATGTATGTGCAACTTGTACTTATACCTCTCTAACTCAAAACAATGCGCAAGGTTTTTTCAAGTTTGTTAATGATAATATTTTGACGGGTAATACAACTGTTACTATTAAAAGTAACTTAATAGAAGATGGTGCGGTTGCACTCAATCAATTTTTGGTAGAGCCTTTGCTTTCTAATTTTACTATTCTCATACAAGGTGATGGCGGGACTTATACTATCAATAATAATTCTGTTAATTTAACTGTGCCTTTGATTAAGTTCAATGGAGCAGATAGGGTAACTGTTGATGGCGGTATAGGTAAAAATCTTACCTTTGAAAACTCACATACTACTCCTGGAAGTGCCTTGCCTACTTTTCAGTATGATAATACAGCTATAGATTGTGCTTTGAAAAATATCAACATCAGAAATAATACCACAGGATCTACACAAGGAATTGTAACTATTATAACTACTACTACCAATGCATCTTCAGTAGAAATCAATGGTTGTAGGCTCTATGATATTACCAATCAGCCTACCAATGCTATATTTGTAAATAGTGCCAATAGTGTGCTATTATTAAGAAACAGTCAGGTCTATAATTTTACCACCAAAGGTGTCAATCTTAATTCATACGGAAGTGCGTGTGAAATATCAGGGAATAGTTTTTATAATACTTCCACTGTAACAACAGAACAATTTATCATTGATTTTGGCTCAAGTACACAAGGTGGTCATACTATAACAGGGAATTATATTGGAGGGACAGCACCTCTTTGTGGTGGAACAAACTTAATCAATAGCAGTACCGTTACTACAAGTTTTGTAGGTATTGACTATGATGGTGCTTCGAATAATCCAAGCAGTATTCAAGGAAATATCATCAAAAAAATAGATTTGACAAGCACAGCAAACACTGCTTTGAGATTTAGAGGAATTAACATTAACACAGGCTCTGCAAACATAGGCACTATTACAAGAAATGAAGTATCAGATATATCATCAGTAGGGCGTGGAGATATGAGAGGTATAAGTATAAGTAGTACTTCTTCTACGGATATTGTCAATGTAGAAAATTCACTCATTGAGGATTTGAGTGGAATTATGACTACTCCAAATACAAATGGTGCAGTACATGGTATTTATACTGTTGGTTCAGGGACACGTAGTTTTATCAATAATGAAATTAAAAACCTTGTAGGTACTAATTCAACTACAGGTTCAGATGCACCTGCTGTAGGAGGGATAGTAACTGGAGCCAGTGTTACAAACTATACTATCTCAAGAAATACTATTTCTAATCTGAATTTAGCGGGTGGAAATACACCGAGTGGTGTGGTAGCAGGTATTGTATTGCAAGGTAGTAGCACAGGTACAGACTTTATCGTATCTCGCAATAGAATTTTTGATTTGAGAAATACCTATACAGGTGCAACTGCACGCATAGTGGGTATTATCCAAAGGAGTGCTATATGGACATTTACCCACAATCAAGTTACGCTTACCAACACAGGAAATACTACAAATAACCCGCAAATATATGGTATTACTGATGATGCGTCTGCTTCTGTATCAGTTGCTCAAAAAGTCTATTATAATACAGTGTATATAGGTGGAACAACTACCACAGGTACAGCCACTAATCACTCCTTTGCTTATCGCAGAAGTACTAATAATCTTTGTGATGTGCGTAATAATGTATTTATCAATGATAGAAATACATCTATAGTAGGAAATAAAACTTATGCTATAGGTTCGCAGGCGGCAACAAATGCCAATTTACAAGCAAATTATAATTTGTTGATTGATATAACACCCACTATTTTGGCTTTGGACAACACAATAGATAGAGATTTTGCTACGTGGAAAACCACAAACTCACAAGACCCCAATTCTTGGAATGCCACCACAGGCGCAACTTCTGACTATCAAACCTTGAACGCCAGCAACCTTTTCGTAGATTTAGCCAATGGAAACCTAAATATCAATACAGCCAATGCTGAAGCATGGTTTGTGAATGGCAAAGGAACACAAATTACAGGCTTTGCTGATGATTTTGGGGCAACTTCGGTGCGTTCTGTTACTTTGGTAGGGGGTGCAACAGATTTAGGTAGTGATGAAATGACACCAACTTCAGAGCCAATTAATGCCAATGCAACTCCTACAGCACCAACCGTTGGGATACAAACTTTTACTTTTGCAGGTCGCCAAGTGGCAAGTATTAATTGGGTTTCAGGTACTTTGCCTGCAAGTGTGAGTGTATCTAAATATTATTCAGGCACTAATCCTTCACCTAATCAAAATGGTGTAGGTATGCCAGGTGCAAGATATTTGAATGCTTATTGGAAGTTTGAAGTTACGGGAGGAAGCGGATTTGTGTATGATATCACACTCAATTATGATGATGCTATGTTGGGTTTAGTGCAACCTGCTCAAGAAGCGGCTAACGAAATTAGATTATCTAAAAAAGATGTAGGAAATAATTATTGGACAACTTACACCACTATCAATGGTGGAAGTACTAATAATAGTGCTGCTAATACAATTACAAAAACAGGCTTGACAAGTTTTTCAGAATTTACAGGTAGTACAGAATCACAACCTTTGCCTATTACATTGCTTTCTTTCACAGGCAATAGACAAAATGACAATGATGTGTTGTTGAAATGGACAACTGCCACAGAAATCAATAACAAAGGTTTTGAAATAGAACAAAGTACGAATGCACAAGATTTTCAAAAAATCAATTTTGTGGACGGTGCAGGCAATTCTACGACTATCAAAAATTATGAATTGATTGTCAATAATTTAAGTGATGCTTATTATCGTCTAAAACAAATAGATTTTGATGGTAGTTTTTCTTATTCAAATATTATTTTTATCAAAGGAAATGATAATATCATCAATGTTTATCCTAATCCTACTACTGAAAAAATAAATATTAACACATCAAAATTGAGGTTCAACTATAAGTTGGTATCTTCACAAGGTGTTAATGTATTAGAAGGAGATAGTGCGAATAAAAATGTAACGATTGATGTGAGTACATTAGCAAAAGGTTTGTATTTGTTACATATTATTCAAGATGGTAAAATGACAATCAAAAAAATTATTGTTCAATAATAGTTGATTTGACCAACATTTATCTAAAAATTATATCATTTTAGGTGTTGATTCGAAAAGTGTCGCGTAATAAAATCTTAACAAAAATTTTATTATGCGGCACTTTTTGTTTAACATCAATCTTTTATATTAGACTTCCTGCGAAATCACCTTTTCCCTCTCTCAAAGTGGAGAGAGGGCAGGGAGTGAGGCTTAAAAAAACAATTTCGCAGGAAGTCTATTGTAAAGAGGCACGCAGATAACGCTGATTTTTATGGATTAGAACGGATTTTTTATTTTTATAAAATTTTATCTGTAATAAATCTTACTAAAACCAAATAATTTAAAACAAAAAAACAAAAAATTCATTTCTTTGAAAAAATGAATTTTTTGTTTTTTTGTTTTTTTGTTTTTCAAAAAATAAAATACTTATCCTATTTTTTATCAACTTATGGCTGTAAGGGAAGGGGTCGAACCTCCACGAAGTAGTTAGCACAATAAAGTGTTTATCCAATTATCTTCGCCCTCGAGACTGGAGGGTATGTCTGCCAAAATTTCATCACCTTACAATTTTATTCTCAATCAAAAAATAGATAAAAAATTATATCTTTTTCCTTGATTTCATAATGCAAAGTAACAGCGTTTTTTTTAATTTTCCAAATTTCTTAATAAAAATATTTAAAATATATTGTATTCTTAAAATAATTGATTATTTTTGCGAAATTCTAAATTTATAATTAAAAATATGGACAAAAATTACGAAATTGATAACACTGATTTGAAAATTTTAGACCTACTTTGCAAAGATGCTTTGATGCCTTACACTGAAGTTGCTAAAAAAGTTTTTGTATCTGACGGGACTGTGCATCAAAGAATGAAAAAAATGAAAGATATGGGCGTAGTCAAAGGTTCACAACTTATTATCGACCATAGCAAATTGGGTTGGGATATTACTGCTTTTTTGGGAATTTATTTAGATAAAAGTTCGTTATATGAAGAAGTGATTTTGGAACTCAAAAAAATAAATGAAATTATAAGCCTCAACTATACCACAGGAAGTTATAGTATTTTTGCAAAATTAGTTTGTAAAGATACAAAACATTTGAGAGATACTTTGCACGATAAAGTACAAAAAGTGGTCGGAATACAACGAACAGAAACTTTTATTTCCTTAGAAGAAAGTTTACAAAGAGGAATTTTATAAAATTTCAAAAAAAAATATTTATATTTGCAAAAAAAAGATAAACAAAACTCAACCAAAACTTAACAATGTCATCAATAGTAATTATTCCAACCTATAATGAAAAAGAAAATATTGCGGAAATGATTGAAACCGTAATGAATTTATCTTTGCTTGACGATAGTTTTCATTTATTGATTATTGATGACGGCTCGCCTGACGGAACAGCCGAAATTGTCAAAGAATATCAAAAAAAATATCCTCAAAGGCTTTTTTTGGAGCAACGAAAAGGAAAATTAGGTTTAGGAACAGCGTATATTCACGGTTTTAAATGGGCTTTGTCAAATAATTATGATTTAATTTTTGAGATGGACGCAGATTTTTCGCACAATCCACAAGATTTAATTAAACTTTATCACGCTTGTACCGAAGAAAATTTTGATGTGGCAATTGGCTCACGCTATATTCAAGGCGTAAATGTGGTCAATTGGCCTATGAGTCGTGTTTTGATGTCTTATTTTGCAGGATATTATGTTCGGTTTATTACAGGAATGAAAATTATGGACACTACCGCAGGTTTTAAATGTTATAAAAGTGAGGTTTTGAAAAAAATTGAATTAGATAAAATTCGTTTTGTTGGATATGCTTTTCAAATAGAAATGAAATTTTTGGCTTGGAAATATGGCTTTAAAATCAAAGAAGTACCTATTATTTTTACAGAAAGAACAAAAGGACAATCAAAAATGACCGCAGGAATTTTTAGAGAAGCTTTTTTAGGCGTAATTCAGATGAAAATACAAAGTTTTTTTAAAAGATTTATGTAAAAAAAAAGTTGAACATACAAACACAAAGCATTTTTATTATAGAAAATTTAGCATTTTAACTTTATTTAAGTTTTTTTATATTTTTTTATGTTTTTGGTATCAAAATACAAACTATATTTGCAGAAAAAATAATTAAAAATATGAAAAAAATAATCTTGGCTTTAAGTTGTATTTTATTTTCTATACAACAAAAACAATTTGCTCAAAGTGAAAAAGAAGGTATAATTTTATACGAAGTGAAAATGAACATGCATATTAATCTGCCAAAAGAAGCAGAAAATATGAAAAGTATGATTCCAGAATTTAATATTTCTAAAAATGAATTAAAATTTAATGCCGAAGAATCTATTTTTTTGCCCGTAGAAGAGGATTCTGATGATGACTTTGGAGATAATAATACAGGAGGCAGTGTGGTAAAGTTTCAAAAACCTATCAACGAATATTATATCAATCATACAACAAAAAGAATAACTAATTTTCGTTCAATGATGGCAAAAGAATATCTTATCGAAGACACATTGAATAATTATGGTTGGAAATTATCAGACGAAACGATGGAAATTCAAAAAAATATCTGCAAAAAAGCAACATTTACCAAAGATGGAAAAACGACAATCGCTTGGTATGCAGAAAAAATACCAATATCTATCGGTCCCGCAGGTTATCAAGGTTTGCCCGGTGCTATTTTAAAATTAGATATTAATAATGGTGAAAGAGTTTTTGAGGCAAAAAAAATTACGTTCAAAAAATTAGGTAAAAAAGAAATTCAAAAACCAAAAAAAGGCACAAAAGTAACCGAAGCAGAGTTTAAGTTGCAAATGCAAAAACAATTTGGAGATAAAAAAACAATTATTAAAAAAGGCTAATTATATTTTGAAAAACCTATAATTTTTTTGTAACGATTTATTTTACTTGGATAGATTTATAAACAGCAAAAACTGATGTTATAGAAATATTCAAGTAAAATTTTTGTTCAAAATTTCAAAAAAAAAGTTAGTGTAAAAATTTTGTATATTAATCAAAATGGCGAAATATTTGTTTTACGCCATCGCTTGTGTTCCACAAGCGAATATTGTAACAAACAAATCTTACACCAACGGCGACTGCTTGTGGGACACAAGCAGGGGCGAAGTAAAATTTTTGTTCAAAATTTCAAAAAAAAATGTAATATATTTTGATTTATAAAGTATTTGTTTTAACTTTGTTGAGTAAAAAATATCATTATAAAAAATAAACATAAAAAATATCAAAATGGAAACTAAAAAAAATCCAAACGTAGATATATTTCAATATTCAAATATTATTTTTCAATTGTGTTTGATTACAATAATGGGACTTACTTTAATGGCTTTTGAATGGAGAAAACCAGAAAATAATTTAATAGATTTTACAGAAGTAAGTATTCTAAAAAATGATTCTGAAGTAGATAAAATGGAAGAAATAATGTATAATCTTTCTTTAGACGTTGATTAAAAAAATATTATTGTGTTTCGTCATTTTTAGTTTCAATATTTTCATTGTTTTCAATATTTTCTTTGGTTTCTGTTTGTAAAAACTCCTCTGTTTGTTTGGGTTCTTCTTTTTCTAATTTTTGTAATTCTTTGGGAGAAATTTCGACTTTCAAAACAAATAGATAACTTTCATCATCTTGGAAAGGGATAAATTCAAAATCTAATTTTCCTGTTGTTTTTCGTGCCATATCAATCAGACCTAAACCTGCACCACCTTTGGCAGAGAGTTTTCCTTCCTTGATTTGTTTGCGGTACATTTCTTTGAGTTCTGTTCTTGTAGCCGAATTGACAATATTCAACATTGATTCCAACTTTTCTTTTTTGTCGCTTGAAATTCTGTTTGAAGTGATTACATAATAAATATCCAATTTTTTTCCAATCAAAAACAATCCTTTTCCGATAACTTCTTCGGTAAACTCATCAGAATGTCTTGTCATATTTTGTAAAGTTTCTATCAAAACGTGGTAAATTCTTCGTCTTGTTGTTGCATTTTCTTCTTTATCTATGATTTCGTCTTCTGTCATCGTGGTAAACATTTTTGTAATTTGATGACTAAAATCACCCATATAGACCAAAGAAATGCCATTGGTATTTAATTCTTCATAAACTGTAAGCACAGATTTTAATAAACGAACATCAAGTTTCATATTTTAGGAGTTATTTTTTTACAAATATACAAATATTATATTATATTAGGTTAGATTAAATTAAATTTAACAATTATTATGCAAAATATTTTATTCGTTTTGATATTCATTCATTTCTGTTAAAAAATATTGTTTCAAACGAGTGGCTTCTTCTTGCATTTTTTTCATTTTTGATGAATATTCTTGGTTATCAGCGGGCAAAATTTCTTTATTGACCATTATATTAATACATTTTTCTTTCTCAAAAAAAAATTTTAATTCTCTATAATTTACCGCTTCATAATCGTTTTGTGTTTCAAAAATTAAAATAATTTTGCCGTCATTGTCGTATAAATATTCGGTTTCATAACTAATTTTATTTTTGATTTCAACTACTTTACACATACGTAACGTGGGTGTGTCGCCCATATAGCTATAGTGTGAAGATTGTTTAATTTGTTTTTTTTGAGCATCGTTCCATTCAAATTTATTTTGATTTAAAACGATGCTATTTTCATAATATTGATTTTTTTTTACTTTTTCTTTGATATAATGATACAAATCTTGTATATTTCTGGTTGCACTTGGTTGTCTTTTAGGTCTTGTTTCTTGGGCAGTGGCAGAAAATATAAGAAATAAATAAATAAAAAATAATAAAAATTGAATAAAATATTTTTTTGAAAACATTATTGAATTATAGCTGAAAATTGATGAAATTTATTTTTTATACTTGTTTCAATTGAATTTGAAACAAAAATGATTTTTTGGTATGTTATAAATGTACTGTTTTTGTCTTTTTGAGCGAAGCGAAAAATATGCAATTTCGTTCACAAAACGCCTTTTAACAAGCAGTTGCTTCACTTCATTCAGCAGGACAAAGCATTACATTAACAACACCACCGATTTTTTAATTGCTTAGATTTTTTTTTGGCAAAGTTATGATTTATTTTTATTAACGAATTTTTTATTTTTTTGGTATTGATTTTTAAAATTTTTGTGTTTATACAAAAAAAATATTTATTTTTCCTTTGACGTTGATAACTAAATACATACTGTTTTTGTATCTATACACATCGGAAAGTGGTTTTGGGAGATTTGTCATTTTGAGCGAAGCGAAAAATCTTACTTTTGAATGACTATCTGTAAATGAAAAATAAGATTCCTCCTTTCAGTCGGAATGACAAGGCTTATCCCAAAAACACTTTCCGATATGTATATTTAGTGATATGGTAATTAAACGCCGTAGGCGTGTCATCTTTGTAGAAAATAAAAAAATAAATAAAAACTCCGTAGGAGTGATATAGATAGTATCTTGTGAATAAAATAAATTTTGAGATATACGGGTTAAATAATATATTTTTTATTACTACAAAGATATTACCCACTGGGGTAAATTGACTAAATTACCTATTTTTTATTGACTAAGAAAGAAAAGAGTCTAAAAAAAAATTTTTTTTAGACTTTTTTTTGTTTTTTGTAAAATATTTCATTTATATTTGCACAAAATATTTAACAATTCATTTCAAAATGAAAAAGTATTCGCTTTTATTAATTTTATTTTTATTTTTTTGTATTGCTTTATCAGCACAAGATAAAAAGGAAACCTATCAAATTACAGGAATAGCTTTTTATAATGTAGAAAATTTATATGATACAATTCGTGACCTTAAAATAGATGACGCAGAATATACACCACAAGCAGAAAAAAAATGGAATGGTGAGAGATATAAACTAAAATTAGAACGAATCTCAAAAGTAATTAGAGAAATGGGCAAAGAATACGGCGTGGACGCACCTTTGGTCATTGGGCTTTGTGAAGTAGAAAATAGAAAAGTATTAGAAGACCTGACAAGAACCGAAGCATTGAAAGGTAAATTATATAGAATTGTGCATTTTGATTCACCTGATAGGAGGGGAGTAGATGTGGCTTTGTTATACAGAGGACAATATTTTAAGTTGTTAGCACAAAATTCTCATATATTAAATGTACCCGAAATCCCTGATTTGATTACAAGAAATCAATTAGTAGCCACAGGCGTTTTTGAAAAAGATACACTTTCTTTTATTGTCAATCACTGGCCCTCAAGAAGTGGAGGAGAGGAAAGAAGTAAACCAAGAAGAATTGCGGCGGCTAAATTAACAAGAAATATTGTCGATTCGATTCGTGCCAAAACACCTAACGCAAAAATTATGATTATGGGCGATTTTAATGATGCCCCCAATAATGTAAGCATAAACACTTACCTTAAAGCCAAAGAAAGTATAAACATAAAAGACGAAAAAGATAAAGATAATTTATATAATCCAATGTATGAATTACACAATCAAGGAATCGGAACTTTGGCGTATGCAGATAGATGGAGTATTTTTGACCAAATTATAATTACTCCTGCATTATTAGAACAAAAACAAGGAAGATATAGTTATGTAGATAAATCTGCCAGAGCATTTAGTCCAAAATGGTTAGGACAAACACAAGGACAATTCAAAGGCTATCCTTTCCGAACTTATGTCGGAAATAGATATACAGGTGGATATAGTGACCATTTTCCTGTGATGATATTTTTAGGAAAAAAAGACTAAAAAAAATAAACAACCAAATTTAACAAAAAAAATTCGAATTTATTTTGCTTTTTAATATATATGTCTTAATTTTGTAAAACTTTTAAATCTTTATTATTATTCTTATGAAAAATATAAAAACTTCGTTATTTTTAATATTATCGGTGGTTGCTTTTGCTTTTGCTTCTTGTAAACCCAAAGATAATCCTGCGGCACCTACTCCATCTTTGGCAGACCTTATCAAAGGCAAAACGTATAGATTGAAAATTCCTGGAGGCGCGTTAAATGGTGCGGCTGATGAAAGTAGTAAATTCTCAGGATTTACTATCGCGTTTAATGGAGCAGGTACAGCTGCTACTTTCAATTGTAATTGTGATGCAACCACGGGAGGAAGTATCGTAAACGCAGCGGTTAATTATTCAGCATCTACAAACACAATTACCTTTACAGGTACTATGCCGACTGGCTGGCCTTTATCTATCACTAACGTAAATGCAGGAACTACAGGTGCTACATTGTCGTTCAATGCTACGGTTGGTATACCTGGTAAAAGTAATAACTACACTTTTAACATGGTTACACCTTAAGATTTTATTTAAGTTTATAATAAAAATACCCAAAGACATTCCGGAAGTCTTGGGTTTTTTTTGTTTATATTTTGTAGATAGTTTGTTTTTTGTATCCATAAGCACAATGTCTGCAACCATTTTTACAACAATATCCTCTTTCTCTGTGGTATTTTTCAGTAAAAACCATCAGTCCATTTTCATAATAAAAGTCTATATTTTCTATTAATATTTTTTTGTTTGTATTTTCCATTTTTTTGTTTTGATAAAAAAGTATTTTTCTCTGAAACATATTTTGTATAAAAAATGTTTAAAAAAGATATATAACTTTAAAGATTTGTAACTTTAGAGATAGACAACTTTTAAACATTATTACTAAAAAAATGCAAAAGAAATATTTTTTATTGATTATTTTATCTTTTTATGGATTATTTGCTTGTCAAACATCTAAAAGAGAACAAGCCGTCAAATTATTACAATTAGGCAATGCGGAATTTAAAAGAGAGCAAAATGAGTATGCTTTGCGATATTATAACCAAGCCATCGAAAAAGATAAAACCTTAGCAGAGGCTTGGAACAATCGTGGTACGATTCATTTTAATTTTGATGAGTTTGAGCCAGCTATCAAAAACTATAAAGAGGCTATCAAATTAAATCCAAATTATACAGATGCGTTTTTTAATTTATCTAATGTATATTTTGCTCAAAAAAATTACACTGCCGCTTTAAGTTTATTAGATAAAATAGCAGAGAAAAATAAAGATTCGAGTAAAATATTTTTTTCACGCGCCAAAAATCACCTTAAATTAGGCAATTATTCCAAAGGAATAGAAGATTTAGATAAAGTCATCAAATTAAAACCTGATTTTATAGCGGCTTATGATAGTCGTGGTTATTTACATTTATTAATGGGCAACTTTGAAAAAGCCAAATTAGATTTGGATAAAGCCATTCAAAATAATTCAGATTTGGCGATGGTAAATATGGCTTTGTATGCTTATTTCAAAGAAAAAAATTATACAGAGGCAGAAAAATTATGTCAAAATGCCAAAAATATCAATAAAAATGAGCCTTATGTGTATAATGTGGAGGCATATATAGATTTAGTAGAAAATAAATTAGAAGATGCTAAAAAAAATATTGATTTTGTCCTCAAAAACTATAAAAATAACGCTTTTGCGTACAAAAATTTAGGTATTTATTATCTAAAAAATAAAAAAATTGATGACGCATATACTTATTTTTGGAAAGCCTTTGAATTAGATAAGCAAATTATTGGTTTTTATCCTTATTTTTTGGCATTATATCAACAAAAAAAATTCCAAGAAACAAACAATCAATCACTTTCTATGATTGAAAAAGCACAACAACAATACAATGATAATGTTTTTATGGCTTCGAATAGGAACGATTAAAATATTGATTGAATTGATGTATCATTTTCAAAGATATTTTTTTTAAAAAATATAATCAAAAAAAATAATTTAAAAAAAGTTAGTGCTATAAATGTAGTGTTTTTGTCTTTTTGAGCGAAGCGAAAAATCTGGTTTCTCGTTTATCAAACCTCATTCAACTATTCAGTTGCTTCACTTCGTTCAGCAGGACAAAACATTATATTAACAGCACTACCTAAAAAAATATAATCAAAAAAAGCAATTTAAAAAAAATAAAATAGCAATTTTGTTTACTATTTTTGTTAAAAACGAATACAAATATAATATTTATCTTAAAAAAATAAAAAATATTGGTTAAAATTTTCTTTTTCCAAAGAAAGTATTTATTTTTGTACTTCTTTCAAAACAAAAGATAGATGTTATTTAATTTCATTCAATTTTATTCATTTAATACTTATTTACTTTTTTCAAAATTATGAACAAAAATTACAAATTCTGGCGAACGTCCATAAATGCCACAAAAGTTTGGCTGTTGGTGTGCGCGATGATGTTTATAGTGTTAGATAGTACCAAAGCACAAACGCTTATCAATCCTGCTACCGATGGAGGTTTTGAAGTTGGTCCAACTTTTACAGACAATGGCTGGACAGTAGTCAATGGTGCTGCTGTTAACACATGGAACTTAGGCAATGTTCCCACAGGTGGTATTGTAACGGGTAACAGATGTGCATACATATCTAACAATGGAGGTGCAGCACATGCTTATGATAATACTTCTGCAAGTGTTGTCCATATTTACAAAGATATTACTTTCCCTGCGGGACAAACCAATATGAATCTTTCATTCAATTGGCTAGGTAATGGAGAAACAAACTTTTGGGATGCCTTGATTGTATCAGTAGTACCTACTTCTTATACATTTCCAAACGCAACAGTTTCTTTAGGTACTAATGCCTTACCTGCACCAGCAGTAGAATTGGGTCGTTTTTGGTTACAAACAACCCCACAAACTGCGAATATTGCAATATCACCTTCTGTGATTAATAATTGTACTTCTGCCCAGACTTGGCGAATAGTTTTTACTTGGAAAAGTGATACCAGTAGTGGTACAAATCCGCCTACTGCTCTTGATAATGTATCATTGGTAGTGTCTACCCCCGTAGGAACTCCCTTAGCAGGTAGTTATAGCATTGGTCCATCAGGAAGTTATGCTACTTTAACAGCCGCAGTTACAGATTTAAATTCAAGAGGAGTTTCTGCACCTGTAGTTTTTGAGTTGAATTCAACGTACACCAGTACAGGTGAAACCTTTCCTATTACTTTCTCAAATCTATCTTGTACAACGTCATCTTCAACTAACAATATAACTATAAGACCTGCCGCAGGTAGTACGGGTAGGGTTATATCAGGGGCTTCTGCTTCACAGTTATTTAACTTGAATGGCTATAGTTTTGTAACATTTGATGGAAGACCGGGCGGTTCGGGAGCGTCTGATTTGACAATTACCAATACTAATACATCAGGTTCTATCATTCAATATATCAATGATGCAGCTAACAATACAATACAATATTGTACGATTAGTGGTACTAATACAAGTACTACGAGTGGTCTAGTAACTATTCTCACTACTGCAGGTGCAAATGGTAATGATAACATCAATATCAATAACAATACATTTCGTGATGCTGCATCTACGCCAGCAAACTTTATATACAGTTCTGGAACAACGACTACTAATAATACATTCAATAGTAATATTAGTATTACGAACAATAATTTTCTCAACAATACAGCATCAGCTATTCTTGCTACCACAGGTAGTTCTGCATTCAGTATTAGTAATAATAGTTTTTATCAAACAGCTTCTCGTGCTATCACTACCACTTATGCTGCTATACAAACGGCGGGCAGTGGTGGAGCAGCAGGTGGGCATACAATTACAAATAATTTTATAGGTGGAACGGCACCCAATTGTGGTGGAACTCCTATGACTTTAACAGGTTCAGGTATTATGCGATTACTGATGTTATCAGGTGATATCACAGCACCTGTTATTTCTGTGCAAGGAAATACAATAGCTAATATTAATTTTACTTCAAGCAATACTAGTAATGCTCACAGTTTGATTAATTTGATATCAGGTAATTTTAATATAGGTAATACTACGCCTAATACCTTAGGAAGCCAAACAGTTATTGGAAATATTACAGTAACTTTATCAGGGAGTGCTGCGAGATTTCAGGGTATATTAGCAGGCACAGGCACAACTCCAGGAAATATAAATATTAGTAATAATATTATTGGAGGTATTTCTTTTGCGGGGACAGGTGCAACAGTTCCAGCATTGTCAGTGATTAGTTTACAAGGTGCTGCCACATCTTATATAGTTAATAACAACGTATTAGGAAGTCCAACAATAGCTGGTAGCATTTCCTCAAGTGCAAATAGTAGTTTGTTAGGTATTACGACTACCTCTACTTCTGCTAATCAAACTTATAATGGTAATTTATTAAATAATATTGTAAATACCAATGTTGGTACTGCTGCTACGGTAACAGGTATAATTTGCTCAGCAACATCTACAAATTTTTCTGTTTCCAATAATACTATTGCTACTTTATCTTCATCAGGGGCATCTGTGAATATCAATGGGATAAATATTAATAATGCTAATATTGCCAATGTAACAAGAAATAAAATTTATGATTTATCATGTAATAATTCGGGTAGTTTAGTTAATGGTATTAATGTTACTTTAGCTACTACACTTAATATCAGTAATAACCTTATTGGTGACTTGCGTGCAACCGCTGCTACAGGATTGAATGCTATCAATGGTATCAATGCAAGCGCAACAGCCACTTACAATGTATTTTATAATACAATTCGTTTGAGTGCAACAAGTTCTTCTGTTACTACTTTTGGAACATCTTGTATTACATTTACGAGTGTAATCACATCATTTAACTTAAGAAATAATATCTTAGTCAATACTTCTACACCAGGTGCAACAGGTGGTATTACTGCGGCTTTGAGAAGAAGTGCAGCAGGGACAAATGGAACAGTACCTGCTACTTATGCAACTACTTCTAACAACAACTTATTTTGGGTAAATCCTACTGCAGGGGTTACCAATTACTTGACTTATGTGGAAGGAACTGTTATTGGAAGTGTTACTAATCCTATGAATACCTTTGCCCAAATGAAAGCATTTATGGTAAATAGAGACCAGAATTCAGTAACAGAAAATATAAACTTTGTTTCTACATTAGGCTCAAGTATAGATTTCTTACGTCCAACAGGCGCAACACAAGCGGAAAGTGGAGGTGCTGTGATAGCAGGCTTAACAGATGCTTACAATGGATTAGGTATTAGAACAGGTTATCCTTTGAGTGGACAATTAAATGGTGGTGGATTTTCACCAGATATGGGTGCGTATGAAGGTGATTTTATCTATACTGATATAGTTGCTCCAAATATTACTTATACTGCTTTATCAAATGTATGTGTTTCCACTCCCTCACGAGTATTAGTGGCTACTATTACAGATGTAAATGGAGTACCAACGTCAGGCGCAGGATTACCTATGTTATATTGGCGAATCAACGCAGGTGCTTATACAGGTGTGCAAGGGGTATCTTTGGGTAGCAATCAATACCAATTTACTTTTGGAGGCGCAACTGTTGCCAATGATGTTGTTTCTTATTATGTAGTAGCACAAGATGCTTTTTCTACACCTAATGTGGGGACATTTCCTTCTTTGGGAGCAGCAGGATTTTCAGTTAATCCACCTGCAGCAAGCACACCACCAACTACGCCAACTACCTATACACATGGCGCAGGTCTTGTAGGCACTTATACAGTAGGCGTAACGGGTAATTTTACAACATTGACTGCTGCGGTTGCTGCTTTTAACGTAGGTTGTGCCAATGGTGCAATTGTTTTTGAATTGATAGACGCAACTTATCCTTCTGAAACATTCCCTATTGTTATCAATCAAGTACCAAATGCAGTTACTAATACCTTAACTATTCGCCCTTCTGCTACAGTGGGTGCGGTTAATTTTGTAGGAAATAATGCTTTAACCTTAATTAATTTGGATGGTGCGGATTATGTTACTATTGATGGAAGATTAGGAGGAACAGGTGCATCTGCTCTAACCATTACAAATTCAAATACATCAGGAAGCGTAATTCAATACATTAATGATGCTACTAACAATACTATCCAATTTTGTACAATTAGTGGTACAAACACAAGTACAACAAGTGGATTAGTATTCATAGCAGGAACAACTGGAACAACAGGAAACGACAATATCAGTATTAATAATAATACCTTTCGTGATGCTGCTTCTGTGCCTGCTAATCTTATATTTAGTAATGGAAGCACTACTACCAATGTGTCTTTTAATAGTAATATAACTATTAGTAACAATAATTTTTTCAATTATAATGCAATGGCAGTTACTGCTTCAGCAGGAAGTTCGTCTTTTACCATTAATAATAATAGTTTTTATCAAACTGCTTCTACTGCTTTAACTACTACTTATGGAGCAATACAAACTGCTGGCTCAGGTTTAGTATCAGGTGGGCATACTATTAACAATAATTTTATAGGCGGTACAGCACCCAATTGCGGCGGAACACCTATGACCTTAACTGGTTCAGGTGTTATGCGATTGTTGTTCTTAGCAGGCGATATTACAGCACCAGTTATCTCTGTACAGGGAAATACAATCGCAAATATCAACTATACTTCAAGTAGTGCTAGTACTCTTCATAGTTTTATTAGTTTGTTAGCAGGTAATTTTAATATAGGAACTATAACAGGTAATACTATAGGGAATGCGACAAGTACAGGTAATATTTCACTTACACTTACGGGTTCATCTGCAGGTTTTGCAGGTTTCTTAATGGGAACAACTGCAACAATTGGTAATATCAATGTGGCAAATAATACAATGGGAAGCATTACTTTCGCAGGTACAGGAACAACTAATGCTTCTTTTAGAGGTGGAAGCATAGCCAATACCCCAACAAGTTTTATTTTTAATAATAATATCTTTGGTAGTACCACAACATCTAATAGTATTCAACTAAATGCTAATAGTTTTACAGTAGGATTTATTTCTGTTTCAGGTGCTTTAAATCAAATTTATACAAATAATACTTTTGCAAATATTGTTAATATCTCAACAGGAACAAGTTCTGCCCTCCATTGCTTAACTTTGGACGGTGCTGGTACTTACCCTAATACAACAGGTACTTATACTGTTACAAATAATACAATACGTGATATTTATAGTGCCAGTGGTTCTACTTTGATATCTGTTATTGGTTTATCTGCTACTAATTTTGCACAAACATCAGATAATACACTTATTAGTCAAAATACTATCTTTAACATTGGAAATACGAATACAACAGCAATAAATACAGGTGCTGCTGGTATGTTTATGGATTTATCAACATCAGCAGTTGTATCTCGTAATTTAATACACAGTTTAACAAATACAGCTACAGGAACTGCCCCATTAATTGCGGGTATTTTCACTAATAGTGGTGGCGTTTTTCAAAATAATGTGATAAGATTAGGCTTGGATAATTTAGGTGTTTCTATTTCAAGTAATGTTTTTTTTAGGGGTATTGTGCATCAGGGTACAAGTGGTACAGGAATATATCATAATTCAGTATATATAGGTGGAACAGCAGTAGTAGGTGCTTCCAATACCTTTGCATTTCAATCTGTTTCTACTGCTACCACAGGGAGAGATTATAGAAATAATATTTTTGTGAATGCTCGTTCAAATGGTGCAGGTACAGGTAAACATTATGCTATCTCACTTCCTGGTACTGCAGCAAACCCAGCAGGACTGGTTTCCAATTATAATGTATTACAAGCATCAGGCACAGGAGGCGTGTTAGGTGTATTCAATGCAATAGACCAAACGACATTAGCAGGTTGGAATACTGCTACAGGAATGGATGTTAATAGTCAAAATGCAAACCCAAATTTTGTAAATCCTACAGCAATAGGTGCAACATTTTCACTTAATTTAGTTGTTCCTACTCCTGCTGAAGGGCAAGGGATTTTGATTCCTGCAATAACTGATGATTTCTTAGGTCAGGTAAGAAACACATTATCACCAGTAGACATTGGTGCCTATGCAGGTAATTTTAGCAATGTAGCCATCAGTTATACCCCATTAGCAAATGCTTGTGTGCCAGGTGCAAGAACACTTACAGCTACTATTACAAGTGCCAATGGAATACCAACATCAGGAGCAGGGTTACCTGTTTTATATTGGAGAATCAATGCAGGGGCTTATCAACCATCTATTGCTACTTCATTAGGAAGCAATCAATATCAATTTAGTTTGGGAACAGGCTCTTTGGTTGGTGATAATATTTTCTATTATATTGTAGCACAAGATAATTCAAGCAATGTAAATGCTTCGCCATCTTTGGGAACAACGGGATTGACAGCAAATCCACCTGCTGCAACTACGCCACCTACTGTACCACAGACTTATACAAACATACCCTCTTTATCAGGAACATATTTGGTAGGAGCAGGACAGACTTATACTACATTGACTGCTGCTGTGAATGCTTATAATATTGCTTGCTTGACAGGTGCTGTTACATTTGTTTTGACAGATGCAACTTACTCCACAGGTGAAACTTTCCCTATTATTATCGATGCTAATCCACAAGCAAGTAGTACCAATACTTTGACTATACGCCCTAATGTAGGTGTAACCTCAACTATTTCAGGTAGTATTGCAGGGACGCTTATCCGACTAAATGGAGCAGATTTTGTAACCATTGATGGTAGCAATACAGTTGGAGGTACTACAAGAGATTTAACCATTACTAATACAAACACAAGCACTTCAAGTGCAGTAGTATGGATTTCAAATACACTGACTAATAATTCGGCTACTAATATCAATGTTTTAAATACAATTGTTGTTGGTAATTCTGCTGTAACTACTTTAGCTGGGTTGGGAATAGGAAATAGTACCATATCAGCCACTTCAAATGGAAATGGTAATAACAATATAAGTTTTATCAATAATGATATAAGAGCAGCACAATATGGTGTATATGCATCAGGGGAAAACATCCTCAATAAAAATCAAAATTTAGTAATTAATAATAACTTGTTGAATAATGTTACACCCAATAATATTGGTACATCTGGTATTTTTACTACGTTTACTAATAATATTACGGTATCAGGGAACAATATTGGTAATATAACAGGTAGTACACGAGATGTTTCTGGTATTAATATAGGTTCAATGAGCGCAACAGCGTTTAACGGGTTTTCAATAACTAGTATAGGCACTACTGATGGAGTTTCTAATGTTACAATTACAAATAACACAATAAGCAACGTTACGCAATCAGGAACATACTCCGCTTTGGGTATATTTCTTGGTCATACTGCTTCTGGAACTTCTTTGATTGCTAATAATGTAGTTAGTAATATTTTTTCTAATGGAACAAGTAGTGATTTTGGAGGTGGTATTGTATCAGGTGGTGGTACAGGTAATATTAATATATATTACAACACTGTTTCTATGCAGGGAACTATCATAGGTGCAACCGCTGCGTCACAAAACTCTGTTTGTTTTGGAATTACTAGTGCTACAGCACCTACTAATTTGAATGTTAGAAATAATATATTTAGCAATACACAAGTGGGTAATGCAGGTGCTACATCTTTAAGAATATCGGCTATAGCTTTAACATATTCAACTCCATTCTCAGGAATTATAAATAATAATAATTTACAAGTTAGTGGGGCCGGTCCTGGTGTATATGCAGTAGGTTATACTGGAGGGTTTGGTGGTACTGCTCAAACAACATTTGCCAACTGGCAGACTGCAACGGGCTATGATGCTAATTCGTTAAATACAGACCCTATATTTACATCTGCTACTAATTTATTGCCTACTTCTTGTAGGTTAGACAATAAAGGCGTAACAATAGCAGGTATCACAACAGATATTGCGGCAGTAACAAGAAATGCTACTACACCTGATATAGGTGCTTATGAATTTACACCAGTTTTGACTATTTCACCTGCTACTTTGACGAATGCTACTTTGAATGTTTTATACACTCAAACATTGACACAGACAGGTATTTTAGGTGCGCTCACATGGTCGGTTAGTGCAGGAGCATTACCAGCAGGTATTACTTTATCTTCTGCAGGTGTGTTATCAGGTACTCCTTCTGTCGCAGGTACATTTAATTTCACTGCCCAAGTAACAGATGGTTTTTGTACCAATACACGTGTTTATACCTTAGTGGTTGCTTGTCCAGCCTCTATTACATTTGGTACTCCCCCTGTGAATGGTACAGCAGGAACTGCTTATACTCATACACTTGGACAAACTGGATTGGGTACTGTAACATGGTCAATATCAGGTGGAACTTTACCAACAGGTTTGTCACTTGATGGAGCAACAGGTATTATTTCAGGTACACCAACAGTATCAGGTACATATAATTTCACAGTACAAGTACAACAAAGCACTTGTAGTTATACACAAGGATATGCAGTAGTGATAGGTTGTCCTGTGATTACTTTTTCTCCTCTAAGTTTACCAAATGGTTTAGTGAATACGCTTTATACTTCACAAGTATTGTCAGCAAGCGCACCGGGTTTATCAAATAATTATACGATTACTTTGACAACAGGTTCGGTGCCAGGTATGAGTTTTGATTCGCCTACTGCTACTTGGAGTGGAACACCTACTACACAAGGTACATATAGTTTGACATTTACTGCTGCACACAATACAGCTAACTGTTCTACCACTTATACTTATAATTTTGTGGTGGCGTGTGCTACAGTTACGATTAATCCTTCTTTATTGCCTGCCGCAACAGTGGGTAGTGCATTTAGTCAAGTGATTAGTCAAACAGGTGCAAATCCTCCATTTACTTGGAGTTTGTCAGCGGGTACTTTGCCAACAGGGGTTACATTTGATGGTGCAACGGGTACTTTGAGTGGTACACCAACACAATCAGGCACATTTAATATTACGGTTTCCTTAGATTTAGGGGGATGTATTATTCCACAACCTTATGCTTGGGTAGTTAATTGTCCTACTATTGTGTTTCCTAACACAAGTGCTGTAAATGCAGTTGCAGGAGCAAGTTATACTTTAAATGCAAGTACAACAGGAACAACACAAACGCCTACTTATTCGGTTTTACCTGCTTTGCCTGCGGGATTGGTATTGAATACGGCAACTGGACAGATTACAGGTACGCCTACGGTTACGGCAGCTTCGACTACTTATACGGTTACAGTTTCACAAACGGGAGGTGTTTGTACCAAAACACAAGATTATACTTTTGCTGTGAATTGTCCTACAATAGTATTGAATCCTGCAACTTTACCAAGTCCAACAGTTGGAAATGTTTATAATCAAACGCTCTCAACTACGGGTAATGCCTCTGCGGTAACTTTTGCGGTATCTTCTGGTGCTTTGCCAGCAGGAATCACACTCAATGCATCTACAGGTGTTTTATCAGGTGCGCCAAGTGTTTCAGGTGCTTTTAGTTTTGATATTACAGCAACTCAAGCCAATGGACCTTGTACGGCTACAAGAAGTTATACTTGGAATATCGTTTGTCCTACTGTTTCTATCACTACCAATTCATTGGCAAATGGTACTATCAATGTTGCTTATCCAGCAGTTACATTTACACAAACGGGTTATACAGGCACATTTAGTTGGAGTGCAACAGGTTTACCAACCGGATTTACGATTAATCCAACGACTGGTGTATTTTCGGGTACGACTCCTACTTTTGGAGTTTACAATGTGTCAGTAACATTAACACAAGGTATTTGCTCAGTTAATAAAGTATTGATATTGCAAATATTATCTACTTGTCCCGCTATTACGGTTGCCCCTGCACAAATGCCAATGGGTAATGTAGGTGCTGCTTATCCTGCTACATCGATAGTTGCTACTGGTGGTGCTGCTCCTTATGTTTATACAGTAACATCTGGAACTACATTACCTGCTGGCTTGACTTTGAGTGCTGCTGGGGTAATATCTGGCACTCCAACTGCAACAGGCACAGTGAACGTAAATGTTACTGCCACTGACGCAAATGGTTGCTCAGGAAGTACTTTCTATCTTATTACTGTCAATGCGGCTTGTACTGCCATCACAATCACACCTGCTACTTTGAATTCGGGAATTATAGGTACATTCTATAATCAAACCTTGACTTCTACGGGTGGTACTGCTCCTTATAGTTATACAATAACAACAGGAACATTGCCTGCAGGTCTTACATTGGGTACAAGTGGTAGTATAACAGGAACAACCACTGCTGTCGGAACTTCTACGTTTAGTGTGCGTGTAGTAGATGCAATAGGTTGTATAGGAACGGCTAATTATACATTGGTTGTTAATCCTGTTCCAACAAGGGTAATCAGTATTAGCCCTGCTACGCTAAATTTCCCTGATGTGATTATAGGACAATCTACTACTTTAACTTTCACGATAACTAATAATGGAAATACGCCATTGACGGTTTCAAGTATTCAATATCCAGTAGGATTTAGTGGTAGTTTTTCAGGTGTAATTGCAGCGGCAGGCTCACAAATTGTAACAGTTACATTTGCTCCTAATGTTGTAGGTACTTTTGGTGGAACAGTTTTGGTAAATAGTGATGCAATTTCTGGTACATCTACTTTGACTGTAAATGGAAATGGTATTAGCAATCCTACTGCGATTGATAACTTTGGTAAACCAATCGTTACTGTATATCCTAATCCGAGTGCGTCAGATTTCAATGTGAAATTTGATAATAACTCAAAAGGTAATTATACGGTAAAAGTATTAGATTTGACTGGAAAAGTTGTGTTTGAAGACAATGCCGAGATTTCTGACTCTGTTGAGGAAATTCAACTAAGATTAGGACATTTAGCAAACGGAACTTATTTATTACACTTAGAAAACAAACGCGGTAGAGCAGTAGTTCGAATTGTAAGAAGATAGTCCCTTCAAATTCATATAAAAAAAACAAAAGAGTGCTTTGCAAAAGGCACTCTTTTTGCTTTATATTCAATTTTAATTTAAAAATAAAATCACAATGAAAAAAACATTATTATTTCTATCTTTCTTTATATTTTTATTTCATTTTTCTCAGGTTATAACTGCACAAAACAACGACACAACCACTTTTAAACCATCTGTTCAGTTTGGTGCTTTTTTACAAATGCAAGGTGTTTTTACACAAGATAGACCACAAAGTCCTTTATTGGATAGTGGACGTGGTTGGGCAACACAACTTCAAATTTGGCGTGCCAGATTTATGGCAGGTGCAAAATTAACAGAAAAAACCTCTGTGTTTATGCAAAGCGAAATTTTATCACCCATTGGTTTTGTTGATGATACTTTAAAAAAAATTCAAGAACCAAAATTGATTATTTTAGATGCACAAGCCGAGCATAAAGTTTCAGATAATTTTTTAATATATGCAGGTATGCAACTCACAGGAGTCAATCGACAAGGTATGCAATCACCTGTTACATTGATGGGGCTTGAGTTTGGTTGGTATCAATATCCTTATAATTTGTTTCAAAATCAAGCTTTACAAAATAATTTTGGACGTGATTTGGGCGTAAGTTTTAGAGGATATGTTTTGAACGAAAGATTAGAAATTAGAGGGGGAATTTTTAGAGGGCGTGCCGTTACTAAATATTCAAATTTAAGAGCAAATTTACGTTTGAATTACAATTTTTTGGATATAGAAAAAGAACATTATTATTCGGGAACAAACTTAGGTGAAAAAGAAATATTAGCAGTCGGCGCTGGGGTAGATATACAAGATGATTATTTGAATATCGCCGCTGATGTTTTTGCTGATGTAACAGTAGGAGAGGGGGCATTGACCGCACAATTGGGCTATATGTATTTGTCAGGTGGAGATAATACTAAAAATTTGAAATCTTTTACGCCATTAGTTCCTAATCAAAATATTCTTTTTGGGGAAGTAGGTTATTATTTTTCCAATTTAAAACTACAACCTTACATCAAATACGAAGCACAAAATATGAATGTAAGTGATAATCAATATATATTAAATCCAAACAGAATTGCTAATAATTCTTTTGCCTCTAATCCAACTTCTCAATCAAAACAAAATTTTAACAATGTTTTTTCGGAGTCAAGGGTAGGAGCGGGGATAAATTATTATATCAATAACTTTAATTGTAATTTAAAACTACAATATGAGCAGATTTTTTATGGTCGTTTCAATGGCTCAAATACAGAAACAAAATCGGGGGGCGAAGTGAAATTACAATTAACTTGTTTTTTATTCAAATAATATTTTTATATCCACAAGCTATTTTTTGCTTGTGGATATTTTTTATTGATGAAATTTTTTATTCTCCTTCCAAATCCTGCTCTCCGCTTGCTATTCTACATTTTTTCATTTTTTTGTGCATTTTACTTTTCCAAAAAAATCCATTCCTCCAAAAAAGTTTCCAATTAGCACGCCTATTATGTTTGCTAAATTTTCGTTCAGAAATTCTTTGTCCCTCAGGTACAACGTCATATTTCATTCCATATTCAATCATTATATCATACACGCAAGGGTTATGCAAGCCTAATCCATTCACATCACGCCTATAAATAGTAGTAAGAACAGGGCGAACAAGCGTTGCTAAATCTCTGCGACTGCCACCTGAAATACTAATATTAATCTCCTTATCTGTTACCATTGATTTTTCTTTCAAGGTAATAGTTTGTGCTTGAGTATGTTCCAAAATACAAATCAAAAAGCATAATATATATATTCTTGTCATTTGTTAATTATTTTTGTGCAAAAAAGTATTTTAATGGATAAAAATAAAAAAAATAAATAGTTGATAATCATTGTTTTATAATATGATAAATATTTTTTATTTTTACTTTAATTTTTTATTACAAAAATGATACTAATTTTAACTCAATATTTTTTATTATTACAATAAATGACGTACTTTTGTAAAAAAATTACGCATAAAATTTATGAAAACAATTTTGATTACAGGTGCTTCTTCAGGTATTGGAAAAGCGACCGCTATTTATTTTCAACAAAAAGGTTGGAACGTGATTGCTACTATGCGAACACCACAAAATGAAACAGAATTGACCGCTTTTCAAAATATTAAGTTGGTTCAATTAGATGTTACAGACGACAAAAGTATCGAAAATGCAACATCAGAGAGTATTAAATTGTTTGGAGGAGTTGATGTAGTAGTAAATAATGCAGGCTACGGAGCAGTAGGAGCGTTTGAAGCCGCTACACAAGCACAAATCAAAAGACAATTTGATACAAATTTATTTGGTTTGATGAATGTTACAAAAGCCTTTTTACCACATTTTAGAAGTAAAAAAGCAGGCTTATTTATTAACATCTCTTCGATTGGTGGGGCAGTTACATTTCCAACTTTTTCTTTATATCACTCAACAAAATGGGCAGTAGAAGGCTTTTCAGAATCTTTGGGTTTTGAATTGGCAGAATTAGGAATTGGCGTAAAAATAGTACAGCCGGGTGGCGTAAAAACCGATTTTGCAGGACGTTCTTTAGATTGGTTAGTTAATCCAGACATCAAAGATTATGATGCCACACTTGAAAAAATCCAAAAAGTATTTTCAAATCCTGAGAGAGCAAATAATTATTCTACTTCTGAAATGATTGCAGAGGTAATTTTTGAAGCGGCTACTGATGGAAAAAAACAAATGCGTTATTTGGCGGGTGCTGATGCGGTACAACTATATCAAACACGTCGTGCTTTAAGCAATGATGAATTTATTGAGATGATTAAAACCAATTTTTTAGGATAATTTGATATAAAAATGCTTTTTTTACAAAAATTTTATTTACCTGATGGGCTTCCTTTTGATGCGTATGCAGAAACTGACGCAACGCATTTTATTATGGAGCCTTGGAATACAATTACTTCTTTATTTTTTTTG
The DNA here is from genome assembly GCA_004293265.1 of Bacteroidota bacterium. Taxonomy (GTDB): domain Bacteria; phylum Bacteroidota; class Bacteroidia; order Cytophagales; family Microscillaceae; genus RDXZ01. Next base: position 43,645 of record RDXZ01000016.1, read on the forward strand.
ATTCCTGTTTTTTATTGGTTGATAAAATTAAAAGGGCAGTATAAAAAATATCCTATTGTGATTTGGTCTTTGCCTTTTTTGGCGATGAATGGCGTGGGTAGTGCTTTATTTCACGCCTTTCATATTTCTCGTTTTTTTTTGGCTTTAGATGTATTGCCTGTTTTTTTGTTAATAGTCGTTTTAACGGCTTATTTTTGGAACGAAATCTTAAAAAATTGGTATATTTCTATATCGTTGATAGTAACCATTATTGGTTCTAATGTACTTTTACACTTGTTTTTAGAACCTTCTTTATCTATCAATTTAGGTTATTTAATTCGCGGGACAGGTCTTTTTCTTCCTTTTGTTTTTATTTTGTATAAAATAAAATTTCGTTACTCTTTGCAAGCAGTTTTAGGTATTTTATTTTTTATTTTGGCACTTTTTTTTAGAACTTATGACAAAACATATACACAATATTTGTATATGGGTTCTCATTTTTTATGGCATATTTGTACCACAATAGGCGTTTATTTTATTTCTGATTTTATTTATAATTATGTAAAAATTCAAAATCAAGAAAAAGAAGAAGCGTTGAGTAAGGCAAAAGTATAAAATCAATGACTTTTTTTTAGCAAATAATACATTTTTACTTCGATTGTGGATATAAAATCTCTGTATGTTTCAAATGATTTTCAATCATTGTCTTTAAAATATTTACATCAATATCAGCCAATGTTTTGATATGAATACAGGCTTTTTCGGCTCTATGTTTACCAAGATTTTTGAGTAATTCGTCTTTATTTTCAAAATCTGCTGATAAATAAATAGCGATAGATGAGGCTCTGGGCGAAAAAGAAATTTTTGGGCTATCGCCTTCGCGTCCACTTTCGTATCGATAATGATAACTTCCAAAACCTACAATGCTTTTGCCCCACATTTTTGCATCGAGTTTTGTTTGTGCTGTGATTAACTTTATCAACTCAAAACAATCGTTTTTTTTTGTTTCATTTTCTATCAAATCAATAAATGATTTCACATCATTTTCAGTTTCGATGGTTTTATTTTTTATCATATTTATTATTCTTTTTTACCTTTTTTCTTTTTCTTTTCATTTTGCAATGCGTCCATAGCACATCTAAAACCAATATCTGCCGTTTTGGCATCTCTATCCAAAAATCTGCGTGTGCCGGGTGAACACCAATAAGCCACATCTTTCCATGAGCCACCTTTATAAACTTTTGAATTTTTATCTAATAAAGATTCTTCTTTTTTGGCAAAAGGATTTACGTTTATATTATTATTTGGCTTTTTATTTTTAGCACTATCAATTTTAGTGGTATCAGTCAATCGTCTAAATGGATTTTCGGCGACAGTATCCATAATCATCTCAGGAAATTTTCCTACCCATTCGTTTACATTTCCTGCCATATTATACAAACCAAAATCGTTGGGTGGATAGGCTAAAATATGATTGGTAAGAAAACAGCCATCGTTCAATCGCCCTGCAATACCTGCATAATCACCACGTCCTCTTTTAAAATTTGCCAAAATACTTCCCATTGGATATTCTTGTTTTTGATAAGGATTTCGCACAGACTTTCCGTCCCAAGGATATACTCTATTTTTAGGATAGTTTTCATCAGTGGCATATTGTGTGCCAATTAATGCTTTGGCGGCATATTCCCACTCGACTTCGGTAGGCAAACGATATTCTGGAATCAAATTATTTACGCCATCGACTACGTTAGAGGACACAGATTTGTTTGTGCCTAATGAATCAGTACCTGTAGATTTTCCGTTTTGTCCGGGTTGTTTATTCATATTTTCCCTTACAACTTTGGTTCTCCATTTACAAAATTCGCTTGCTTGTACCCAAGATATACCTACAACAGGATAGAAACGAAAGCCGGGATAACGCAAATAGTTGGCTACATACGCGTCATTAAAAGCCATTTCGCTTGCCCAGACGGTTGTATCTGGCAATAAAACTTGTGTTTGATAATCTTGCAAATTCATACCACTTGGAATACTATCAACGTTTGAAGGATTTTCATAATAACGCATATATTCAAGCCAATGAATATTTGCAATTTCAGTTTTATCCATAAAAAAAGAAGGTACAGATTCAGTTTGTTCATAAGCATCATGCTTAAACAACAAATCTTCTTCTGACGAACCAAACACAAATCTTCCACCTTCAATATAAACCATATTGGGTGCTTCGGGTTGCTCTTGGTATGCTTCTACCTGAAAACTATTTTTATTATCTTCTTCATTATAATTGACACCTGTTATTTTACTTTTTTGTCCTTTTTCGTGGACGTTTGTACTATTTTGAAATTCATCTTTCTTTTTAAATAGAAAGCAAGATTGGAGCATTGATGAACACAAAAGAAATACACCGACCTGTTTTAAAAAGGACATAATCGGCTTTCCCATACCGTTTTGACACTTAACTTTATTATTATTTTAACTTTATTATTTTATTATTTTGATTTTCAAATTTTTTGAAATAAAATTTGAGCATAAAAACGTATGATTGTGATTATTAAAAATACACGAATTATGCCAATAAATAACTTTATATCTGAAAAACTAATACTTTAAGATACGCTTTTATTCATTAAAAGTTTCAAAAATCTTACAAAGGTAGGTTTTATATACTTAAATATCATATATTTTACAAAAAAAACTCAAAATTATTCATAAAATAATTTTTTTTAGTGTAATTTTGCAACCAAGTAAAAATTATATTAAATACAAAAAAATTTATTATGAAAAAAATTTTTTATTCAGTAATTGTTTTCGCATTGATTACGCTTAATGCTTGTGAACAAAACAAAGAAAAAACTGATACCGAAAAATCTGATATTGCGGCTAAAAATATTGAAGCAAAAAATGATGTAAAAGCAGAAAATACAACAACACAAGACACCACTACTACAAATCCAAATGCGGCAAAAGTACCAAAAGCAAAACAAGGAGAAGAACCTATCATCGAGTTTGTATCAACTACGCATAATTTTGGAGAAATAAAAGAAGGGGAAACCGTAAAACACGCTTTTAAATTCAAAAATAAAGGAAAAACTCCTTTGGTAATAGAAGAAGCAAAACCAGGCTGTGGTTGTACTGTTCCAAAATGGCCTAAAGAACCAATCCCACCAGGGGGAGAAAGCGAAATCGTGGCTGAATTTAAAACACAAGGACAAGGTGGCGGAGAAAAAATAAAAAATATTACTATTAAATCAAATACAAATCCTGCTCAAACCGTTTTAACATTCAAAGCGATGATAAATTCTGTTTCAAATGCCAAAGGACCTGTAAAACAATAAATTTATTAACAAAAAATAATCATTATCAATTTCTTTTTTTTGATAATGATTATTTTTTTTGTGCTAACTTTTTATCATAAAAAATAAGCAATAAAAAAATATTTCTATAAAATAAAATCTATTTGATAAAAAAAACGTTTAAGTGATAAGACCATCTTTTAGATTTATTATTATATGAAAAAAATAACAAAAATTCTTACCATTCTTATTCTTATTTTTTGTTTTCACCTCGAAACAAATGCACAACGCAAACGAAAAAAAGATGAAAAAAATAATAAAGATAACAAAGAATCAGCCTTAGAAGTGCTTGGTGAAAACGCTAATTCTACCAGAGATGCAGAAATGTATTTGATTGAAGGAATGAAGTTTAGTGCCATTGATGACCATAGAAAAGCGTTGGAAAGTTTTAGAAAAGCATTATTAGTAGCAGGAAACGACAATGCAACTATCAATTTTAAATTGGCTGAAACTTGCTACAAACTTAACCAAATGCCAGAAGCAGAAGGATATGCCAAAGATGCACTTCAAAAAGAAACAAATAATAAATTTATGTATCTTATGTTGGCAAATATTTATTCTGCACAACGCCGTTATGATGATGCTATCAATACGTTTAAAAATTTATTGGCTATCAAAAATCCACCCATAGAATATAATTATGAATTAGCAGAATTATATCTCAAAACCGAAAATCCACAAAAAGCCTTAGAATGTTATGATAAATTAGAAAAACATTTTGGTATGTTGGAAAATATTATTCAACAAAAACAACGTGTTTATTTACAACTAAATCAAACTGATAAAGCGATTGCAGAAGGCGAAAAACTTATCAATGCTAACCCAAATGACCAAAGATATGTCGTAAGTTTGGCGGATATGTTGTTGAGTTATCAAAAAACAGAACAAGCATTGCCTTTGCTCGAAAAAATAGCACAAGAACCTAATCCTGACCCACGTACTTTTTTGTTATTAGCCAAAATTTATCAAGATAAAAACAACGAAGAAAAATCGATGCAATATCTCAAAGGTGCTTTTCAAAGTCCTGACCTTGATGCAAACGAAAAAGTAAAAATTTTAAATGCAGTCTTAGAAAAAAGTCCTGAAAAAGCAAGTAAACCCGAAGTAACAGAATTGGTGCAAGCACTTCAAAAAGCACATCCTTATCACGTCAGAACACTTATTTTGCAGGCTGATGTGCATTTATTGAAGAAAAACAAAAAAGAAGCAGTTGATTTTTATGTGCGTGCCGCACGTATGGAAACGGGAAATATAGAAATTTGGAAAAGGGTTTTGGCTTTGGAACAAGAACTACAAATGCCTGATAGTTTGGCAAAACACGCTGAGATGGCTTTGGAAAACTTTCCTAATTATGCACCTTTTTGGTTGCATCATGGAAATGGATTGGCAGGTAAAAAAAATTATCAAAAAGCATTAACTTCTTTTCAAGAAGGTAAAATGTTGGCAATTAATAACCGAAATTTAAAAATAGATTTTTTAATTCGTTTGGGTGATACTTACAATGCTTTGCAACGTTATGCTGATGCGGATAAAAGTTTTGATGAGGCTTTAAAAATAGACGAAGACAATGCTTTTGCATTGAACAATTATAGTTATTATTTAGCAATTCGTAAACAAAAATTAGATGATGCGATGAAAATGGCATCAAAATTAGCCGAAAAATACCCTGACAATGCTACTTTTTTAGATACTTATGGTTGGGTGCTTTATGCCAAAGGCGAATACAAAAAATCAAAAGCAATTTTTGAAAAAGTATTACAAAAAAATGCTCAAAATGGTGCTTATATCGAAAGATATGGTGATGTTTTGTATCAATTAGGAGAGCATAGTTTGGCGTTAGAACAATGGCAAAAGGCAAGAAAAATTGGCGGAACAACTATTTTGATTGATAAAAAAATTATCGATAAAAAATTATATGAGTAGTTGGGTATAATCAAAAAAAATTAAAAATCGTTTATAAGCACTAAAAATCTTATAAACGATTTAAAATATATTTTATAAAAAATTATTGCAAAATTTCGTGTCCTAATTTGTCTCTTTTGGTTTGTAAATATTTTTCATTATGTTGATTAGATTCAATTTCTATCGCAATTTTCTCGACAATTTCCAAACCATAACCGATTAAACCTGCTCTTTTGATAGGATTGTTACTCATTAATCTTAATTTTGTAACGTTCAAATCTCTTAAAATCTGCGCTCCAACACCATAATCTCTCTCGTCCATTTTAAAACCTAAGGCTTGATTGGCTTGTACTGTGTCCATTCCATTTTCTTGCAATTGATATGCTTTCAATTTATTGACCAAACCAATACCTCTGCCTTCTTGATTCATATATAAAATCACACCTTTTCCTTCTTTTTCAATCATTTGCATTGCTTTATGCAATTGCGCCCCACAATCACAACGACAAGAGCCAAAAATATCACCTGTTACACAAGACGAATGGACACGCGTCAAAACGGCATCACCTTTTTCCCAAGTGCCTTTTGTGAGTGCCAAGTGTAGTTCGCCTGTGTTGAGTTGTCTGTATGCAGTCAATTTAAAATTACCCCATTCGGTTGGCATATTTACATCAACTTCTTTGCATACCAAACTTTCGTGCCTCAATCGGTAAGCAATTAAATCTTCTATTGAAATTAGTTTTAAATTTAATCTATCTGCTAAAATGCGTAATTGTGGTAATCTTGCCATTGTACCATCTTCATTCATAATTTCTATTAGCACGCCCACAGGTGAGAAACCTGCTAATCTTGCCAAATCGACTGTCGCTTCTGTATGTCCTGTTCGCCTCAACACTCCGCCGTCTTTTGCTTTCAATGGATTGATATGTCCTGGTCGACCTAAATCTGCAGGATTTGTTTTTTTATCTGCTAACGCTAAAATTGTCTTTGCTCTATCGTGTGCGGAGATACCTGTGGTACAACCATTTCCTAATAAATCAACCGTTACGGTAAATGCGGTTTTCATTGGGTCAGTATTTTGTCCGACCATCAAATTCAATTCTAATTCGTTTGCTCTTTGTTCTGTAAGTGCTACGCACAGCAATCCACGTCCTTCTTTGAGGACAAAATTAACTTTTTCGGGCGTGATACATTCTGCGGCACAAATAAAATCACCTTCATTTTCTCTATCTTCATCATCAACTACGATTACAAATTCTCCGTTTTTAATGGCTTGTATGGCTTCTTCTACACTATTTAATTTTATTTTTTCTTGCATTTTTTTGAGTTTTATTTATTTTTTGAGAATTTGCAAAGTTAAATAAAAAAGTTATTATTTGCAAAAAATAAAAATTCAAAAAATAAAATGTGATGAAAGATTTTTTTATATCTATTTAGGAAAGGAAATTAAATAATCTGATATTTTGTACTAACAAAAGTAGTGTAACAGAACTTTGTTCACAACATACTAACGAAATTCGTTATTGATAGATTA
>RDXZ01000143.1 GCA_004293265.1 Bacteroidota bacterium
TTATATTAAATGATTGTTATAAACGTTTTTATATTTGTAATTACTCAAGCGGGACGCTTGAAGTTTGATAGGTCTTAGCGTGACGCTAAGACCAGTTGGAGCAAGCAGTAGGATTAGGTTGGGGAATTCACAAAATAAAAAATGAAATAGTCTATTTTCATAATGGTGGAACTTATGGAAGTTCGAGTATAGTGATTATAATTCCTTCAAGAAATTCAGCAGTTGCAATATTAGCAAACAACAATTCTGAAAGTGAATTAACAAGTTACGCATTGAAAATTGCTGATAAACTTATAGACTAAAATAAGTACGCTCTTACACAACTATAACCAAATCAATATTTTCCAAATAAAATGGAACAAAATGATGATATTGACATTTTGCTGACGCTCAATCCAAATGGTTGGAGTTCTTGCTTTTTATTTGTCAGGAACAAAGTTTTTGATTTTGCAATCACACACGTTTTTAGCGACCCATATTTAGATTTAATCCAAGCACTTGCAAATCTAATAAGAGGAGAAAAAGACACTACTTTTTATTGGTATTGCGAGCAGGGTGGATATAAATTTGAAATTAAAAAACTTATGACGCAACAAGACACTGTTATAGTTTCAATAAATGAATTTTCAGAATTGTTTTATTCAGAGCCTAAAGAATATGAGTTGATTGTTACTTTTGAAATCAAACTAAAACAACTAATCACTATTTTTTATTTACAATTACAAAAGACATATTTTTTGTTGCGGGATAAACAATTTTCAGAAAACAGAGCGAAAAATTTTCCGTTTCAGGAGTTTCATAAATTTGAGAAACTTGTAAAACCATTTTTAGGCTTGTAAAAACTGTCAAAAAGCATAGTAAATAACATTTTCCGCCATTGTCAGTGTATCGAAAAGTGCAGTAAAATTTATTTTTTTTGTAAATATTTCATTTTTTCAAAAATAAGTTTCTATCTATCTTTGTGGAAAATAAAAAATATATTGAATAAATAAAAGTTGTTTGTGAACGAAAAGTGCAGAACTAAAATCTTAACAAAAATATAAGTTTTACTGCACTTTTCGATATACCAATAACGGCGGAAAAAGACGTGTTTATAAAATAGAAAAATAAATTGTTTTAAATAGAATATGTTTTAAATTTATCCCAAATTTGAGTATTAATTTCTCTATCAGTCAATATTTCTAATAGTTGTGTTTCGTTGTTTTGTTCCAAAATAACGCTCAAACTTGCTTGCAATGTATGTTTATCGTGTGCTACGTGGTATTTTGCTCCAAAAACTGAAGCGATTTTTTCCATTGTTTGTGTGTGTGGCGTATGAAAATATGTATTTAATTCAGGTTGATTTTTTGCGCCGTCAATCATACTAAAAATATTTCCTCCAAAATTATTTAAAACAATAATTTTTAAATTTTTCGGTAAATGTTGATGCCAAAGCCCATTTTTATCGTACAAAAAAGATAAATCTCCTATAATCAAAATATTTGTTTTCTCAGGACTCATCATAGCTACTCCCACAGCAGTACTGACCGAGCCGTCAATTCCACTTGTGCCACGATTGCAAAAAACATTCACTTCTTTGTGTGGAATACCAAAAAAATTCACGTATCGAATAGGCATACTATTGCCTACGTGTAAATTTGTATTTTTTGGTAAATTTTCTAAAATTTCTCCTACTGCTTCAAATTCTGAAAAAGGTTGAAGTTCTGCAAAAAAACGATTTATTTTTTTGTCAGTCAAATGTTCATAATGTTCCCAAGCCAATGTAAAATCTTCTTTTTCTCCTTCTTCATCTCTTTCGAGCATTGTTTTGAAGTCCCAATCTTCATATAATTTTTTCCAAAAATCAATCGGCTCTACTCTAACAATATGTGTAATACTTTGAAAAGTATCAGCAATTTCTCCTTGTGCTTGGATATGTAGGTGATATTTTGGTGGAAATTTTTTTAAGAATAATTTTAAACTCTTAGAAATCAATGATTTACCAAACGTAACTAATATTTCGGGTCTTAGTTTTTCTTTATTTTCAGTAGATAAATTTCCTAAAAAAATATCGTGATGATGAATAAAATCTAAGGAAGGTAAATTTGCCAAACTATCTGCCACAATCGGCAATGGAAAATCATGATATAATTTTTGTAAAATATTTTGTAATTCTTTATCAAAAAAATTTTGTCCTGCTACGACTAATTTTCGGTCATAACTTTCCCACAAATCAAAAATTTCGTGCCATTGATGCGCAGAAAGTTGTAAATTTGATTTTAATTCTTTCCAAATTCTTTTCGTTTTTGGAATAATTACTTCCTCTTTTTCTGGATAAAATGGCTCTCTAATTGGGATATTAATATGAATTGGTGCATAAGGTTTTGATTTTAACGACAAACAGGCTTCATTAATTATCCTCTCAGCGTGCCAAACAGCATCAGGATGTGAAAAATCAGTAGGTAATTCAAAAAAGTTTTTTACGTGTTTTCCAAATATATTTTTTTGCTCAATGGCTTGTCCATCTTGTTGCCCAATCCATTCTGCAGGTCTATCCGCAGTCAAAACCAATAATGGAATTTGTTGATAAAATGCTTCAGCCACCGCAGGTGCATAATTATAAACCGCCGAACCAGATGTGCAAGCCAAGCCTACAAAACTAATTTCTTTGTGGTAAGGTTTTTCGTGTAAAAGTTCGATTGCTTGCCCCAAAGCAATAAAAGCCGCACTTCTCTCGTCTGTTACGGTTATTTTTTCTGTTTGATGATGACGCACAATACCCAACGTGAGCGGTGCTACGCGTGAGCCGGGCGAAAGTACCCAATTTTTGACCTGATGTTTGACCGCAATATCAATGCAATCGAATAAATGCTGTAAAGTTTTTGTGGCTAAATTTTCCATTTTTGATGTTGAAATTAATATTTTGAGTTATTATTTGTAAGAACTTTTGGAAAGTTACCCAAACTAATTTAAGATTTTAAACATCATTCTTTCAAATTTTTCTTTTTCACCTGATAATGCACCTGTGTTTTTGGCAGGTAACGAATGATATGATTTTGTAATCATTCTTTTTTCGTTGATTTGTCCAAATTTTATCAAATATTTTTTGATAGACATGGCTCTTTTTTGAGCTAACGCCAATTGAGATTCGTTATCAGTATAACCGCCTAATTCGATTTTCATTGTTGGGTGTTCTCTCAAAACTTCTATCAAACGATTTAATTCCTCAAAAGAATTGGGTGCTAATTCGTCCTCATTGGCGATAAATTCTACGTGGTGCAATTCAATATTTTGCCTTGTTTTCAAGGGCATCAAATAAAAATCACGTGCATAACGAGGTTTTCCTTCTCGATACAAAACCTCTACAATAGGATAATAATTGCGTGCAGTAATTCTCAAACCAAATCTTTCGGGGCAAAAAATACCTGCAAAAGCATATTGTCCTGTGATATCATCAGTTTCATATTGTTGTTTATCAGCCATTTCGGGTACGAAAAACTCGACCACAGCCACCAAAGGTTCTCTTGTATTGGCATCAAAAATTTTTCCTGCAATGGCTACTTTTTGCATATCCAATTTTTTAGATTCTTCCAAAGGATTGGTAATAATTTTTGTTTCTTCTTTATTTTTTTCGGATATTTTTGTGGCAGGAATTTCACCTGCGTATGTTGTAATGCTTACATCATCAATAAAATAATAAGCCGCCTCAAAAGTACCTGCATTCATTTTTTGTTTGCGTGTATCTTCTTTGGAAAAAAAATTACCAATGACAAAATATTCATAAGTGCTATCTGCTTCGATAATTCCTTTGATTTCGTGCCAAATTTCGCCTTCGGTTAGTATTTCGGTTTGGTTAATATGCACTTTTTTTGATTTTAAGGCTTTTTGAGGTTGATTAGTGAAAAGCAAACCAATGTTATTAGTGGCAGTATTGCTATGAGAAACGGCACGACTGACTTTAAAACTCACACTAATTTTGTCGCCTTTTTGAATAGGTTTTTCTAATTTTTGTCCGATGAGTTCGATGGGATAATCTCTGTGATAAGTCAAAAAACCTGCATAATTGTTACCTGAGGCAGGGGTTTGTGTGTCAAAAATATTTTTAGGGGTTTTAAAATATTGACTTTCTGAACAAGTGCTAAAAATATCAGGCGTAAAAGAAAAGCCTTCCCAATGTTTTACTTTTTTAAAATCATCAAGGTAAATATCACAAGAAGTAATTTCTTCAAAACTTGGATTTTTTACTAAATTTTGTGCTGTGATTTGTGTAGTAATTTGTGTTTTTATCAACACAAAAAATAAAGAAATGATAAATAAAATTTTCATATTGTTTTTTACTCTTTTTGAATTTTTTTATCTTTTATTAGAAAAATAATATGTATTTAAAAAATGTATTTATTTAGGTTATAATTAAAATATTATTTTCCTAACTTTTGGAAAGTTCCAACGTTTATGCAAAGTTAAGATATTATTTGACTACTTCCAAATTTTTAAAATAAATGGTTCTGTTTTTTACTTTTTTTATAACTCTCCATTCCAACTAAAATAATAAAACAAAGGAATAAAAATAAAAATGATTAAACTCAATAATTGTATTTTTTTAAGATATTGAAAATAAAAATAAATAGAAAAATCTAATTTTTTTTGTGCTAAAAAAGAAACTATTTCTGCTATATGCGCCCACGCAAACGCAATCCAAACGCCAAACCAAACAAAACCAATGGCATTGTATTCCCAAAAAAACATATCAAATAAACAAAAATGATTTGGCAAACCATAAATATATTTTACAAAAAAATGCTGTAAAAAAAATATGCTATAATACAAAATAAATATAGAAGTAATACATTTAATTATATATATTTTTTGAATAAAATAACTTATCAACCATAAAAATATTGCCACAGAAAACATAATTATTTCGAATAAATAGGAAGTATTAAAATCAATATTTTTATTTATATTTTCTTCATTTCCCAAAAAAACAACACTACAACAAGTGGTAATGATATTAGGAGAAAGAGAAGAAAAATAAAAAAAACTAATGACAATATCAACGCTCAAAAATAGCCACACAGGAATTAAAAAATAATATTTAATCGGAATAAGCGGAAATTCGGGGCTTTTGCTATCTAAATATTGTAAAGTTAAGAAAATAGCATATATAATTAAAGACGATATTTTGATATACAAAGCCAAATTTCCATATTGATTGGCTTGCAATGTACCTGTCGCACACATCGCACCGCGTATGAGTGTGGGTAGATGTTGATTGATGGTCTGTAAAAAAAATAACAACACAAAAACCTGCACAACCAAAACCATATATGCCACTGCACCAATTAAATATGTTTTTCTTTCGAGGTTTATTTGTAAATTAGTATTGCTATTTTTTTTCCATTTTCTCATGATTTCAATGCCTACAAAAGTAGTGTAAGTAAGCAACAGCCAGCTTCCAATTTGAGCAATAAATTGAGCAATAATCCAATAATCTGTGAGCATTTGATATAAATTTTATTGATGTCTTTCTTTCAAAACATTTATAATATCTTCCAAACTTGTATTTTTTGCTTCTAATAAAATCAAATAATGAAACAATAAATCTGCACATTCGTTTTTGAACAATTCTAAGTTATTGTCTTTGGCTTCGATGACAACTTCGACTGCTTCTTCACCTACTTTTTGAGCAATTTTATTGATTCCTTTTTCGAATAATTTTTTAGTATAAGAATTTTCGTTGGTGCTATTTTTTCTTTCTTTGATGATATTTTGTAATTTATCTAAAAAATTTAGTTCATTTTTTTCAGCAAAACAAGTATCATTGCCTGTATGACAAACTACTCCTTTGGGTTTTGCATAGATAAGAATTGCGTCATTATCACAATCAGGAATTATTTTTTGGGCAATTAAAAAATTTCCAGAGGTTTCGCCTTTTGTCCAAAGTCTGTTTTTAGAGCGACTAAAAAAAGTTATTTGGTTGGTTTCTATTGTTTTTTGGAGTGCTTCTTCGTTCATGTAGGCTTGCATTAATACCATTTTTGTATCAATATCTTGAACAATTACGGGAACTAAACCATCTTTATTTTTATTAAAATCTATGTGCATAAAAAGTGTAAAAAAATGAGTTGCAAATGTAGTTTTTTTTTTTCAAAAATGAAAGTAATTAATATTTTTTGACTAAAATAATAATCGTTTACTAACTTGGTGCAAAGTCCAAGTTTGCATCAAAATAACCTAAAAATCATAAAAAAAAATCATAACTATAATTTTTTTTTGGTATTTCAAAAAAAAACTTGTAACTTTAAACCGAAAATAAAGTACCCAACGAAAATATTTACTACTTTTTTATATGCTTGGTCATCTAAAACCTATTCTTTGCGGTTTGTCTGAAATTGGAAAATCGCAATATTGGCAATACTATTGCTCTGTTTGTGCGTCATTGCGTTCAGAAAATAGTTTGGCTTATTCAAGTTTATTGAATAATGAACTTACTTTAGTATTGGCAGCCTTTCAAAATGAAATCGAAAAAGAGTCAAAATCTATCAGAACTGCTTGTCCTGCTAAAGCTTTTTTATCTAAAAATGACGCACTCACGCATCAATCTATAGAAATGGCAGGAAAATTATCGGTAGTTTTGGGTTGGATAAAAATCATAGATTGGCAAACGGACAAACCAAGATTTTATAAGAAAATTATTTTGCATAAAATACAAAAAAAAGTTGATAAAATTTTACCAACTCTTTCAGAAAGTACTCAAAAAATAATTAACGATTACGTTTTATTGACTAAAAATAACGAAACTGATTTTGAAATGATTAGAAAACAATCTAATGATTTATCACAAATATTAGTCGAGGAAGTAGCAAAATTGACGCAAGCCACCGCAGAATATACCCAAAATATAAAAACTTTATTTGGAAAAGCAGGAGAATTGATTGCTGTGGCTGACCATTTAATAGATATTGAAGCAGATAGATATGGAAAACAATACAATCCTATTTTATTTTTAGCAGAAAAAAATAAAACTCCTTTGGCAGAAGAATATATCAAATTAAGAATAGAATACAATCGTTTGCAATATGATATTCGGGATATATTACCAAAAACCAATCAATATTTTGGAGAAATGATGTATCAAAGTTTGGCTAATTTGAACCAACAAGTTAAAAAATTTACGCCTGCGTTTATGAAAGAGCCTGAAACAATTGAAGTGGCTACTCGAATGAATATTGCAGAGGGCGATTTTATGAGTGTAGGAGCAACTTCGCAAGCGGCGGCAGATTGTTGTGATAGTGGTTGTGGAGATGTTTGTGTGAGTATGTGTGCCTCGATTGCTTGTCAAGTTTGTTGGCAATCTTGTTGGGCTTGTTTGTGCCAAAACAATAGAAATGGAGGCGGTTGTTGCGATTCGAATAGAAATAATAACTCAAATAATAATTCAAATAACAACAATAATAATAATAATTCGGGCAATCCTAATGACCCTTATTATGACCCCAATAATCCAAATAATAACAACAATAATAATAATAATTCAGGAAATAATAATCCGTATTATGACCCTAATAACCCTAACGCAAACAACAATAATACAAATAATAATAATAACAACAATACTACAAATAAACCAAAAAAACGAGGTTGTTGTGGATAATAATTTATTTTTTTTGTAGTTTATACTAACTTTCCAAAAGTTTTAAACTTTTGGAAAGTTAAAATACTTAAAAACCCTTCATTTAATTTATGTATCGTTCTGTTTTTAAACCTATTCTTTTTCGTTTTTTTTCGGCGGAGAAGGCGCATCATTTGGCATTTTTTTCATTAAAAATATTAAAATATTTATTTTTTTTGAAACCTATTTTAAAATATTATTTTTCTATTTCAAACCAAAAAAAAATCAATGTAGCAGGAATTTCTTTTCCAAATCAAGTAGGTTTAGCGGCAGGATTTGATAAAAATGCAGAAGCCATCGACGAATTGGCTTTGTTAGGTTTTGGATTTATTGAAATAGGAACGGTTACACCAAAACCACAAGCAGGAAATCCAAGTCCGCGTTTGTTTCGTTTGCCCAAAGATTTGGCTATTATCAACCGAATGGGATTTAATAATGATGGCTTAGAAAAAATAATACAAAGGCTCAAAAAAAGAAAGTCTAAAGTCGTAGTCGGAGGAAATATTGGTAAAAACAAAGATACGCCCAATGAAAAAGCGATTGATGATTATTTGATTTGTTTGAAAGGTTTGTATGAATATGTTGATTATTTTACGGTCAATGTAAGTTCACCCAATACTCCTAATTTACGTCAATTGCAAGAAAAAGAACCACTTTTAGCGCTTTTGAAAACCTTACAAAACGAAGTTAAAAATCAAGTCAATAATCAAAAAAAATCTAAACCTATTTTTTTAAAAATCGCACCAGATTTGACACAAACACAATTAGAGGAAATTGTTGAGGTAGTGATTGAAAGTAATTTAGCAGGAATTATCGCCACCAACACAACTATTCAACGTACTGATTTATTAACTTCAATGTCAGAAATAGAAGCAATCGGTGCGGGTGGTTTGAGTGGGCTTCCTGTGCGTGAGCGTGCTACACAAGTGATTGATTTTTTGAAACAAAAATCACAAAATAAATTTGCTATTATTGGTGTAGGAGGAATTTTTTCGGGAGAAGATGCACAACAAAAACTCAACGCAGGGGCAGATTTGGTACAAGTTTATACAGGTTTGATTTATCAAGGACCTAATTTGGTAAAAAATATTTTAAAGAAAATTAGATAAAATCTAACTATTTAGGTATAGTCAATAAAATTATTATTTTGAACTTCGTGCAAGCGTGGACGCTTGCACGAGATATTAACTGGTGCAAGCGTCCACGCTTGCACCAGTGGGTAAAATTATATTCAGCGCTCAAAATAAAGAAATAGATATAAAAAAAATGATTTTATTTGTTTTTATCAAAAAAAATGTGTATTTTTGTAAAATATTTTTTCCTTTTTAACATATACTTATGCAAGTAACACAATCATATTCTCGCCCAAGTTCTGCTAAAACAGACAACAAAGGCACAAAATTTAGTTTTTCTGCGGAACTTTCTCGTAAACCTGTTTCAATCAATGCAATGATTTTGAATAGTTTGGGCTATGCACGTATTATGTTGGCGTTGCGACAAATTGTGAAAGGAGATTGGAGAACGCCACAAAAAGACCATACGGCTTATCAAGAATGGGTAAATGAAAGATATGTCGAGCAATTGCCTGCACATTTGAAACATATTGAGGCTAAAAAAGTCGCTTTTTTAGCAAAGAGAGAAGCACTAAAAGCAAAAAAAGCAGGTATTATCAAAATGTTAAAACCTTTGCAAGCCGAAGTAGAAAAAGCAAGAAGACAATATTATAATTGGTTATATCAAAACGACAGAGATAAATGGTATGTGTTAGACCCTGTGATTAGTGTGCATAAAGATAGTGTTATTTTTGAGGCTTTTTCATTGGACGAATCAGCCTACGGGCGTGTGTCTGTGCCTATGAAAAATCTTGAAGTTTTTAATGAAATAGATTATGGCACCACCAATATAGATTTTAGTCAGGCTTTGGCTGACGAAATTTATAGAGTGAGAAATTACAGACCTGCGTGGCTCAAAGTAGAATATGATAAGGTTGAACTCTCGACAGCAGTTGGCTCGAATGTAGAGAAAAAAATTGATTTGCCTGAAAGTTGGGTGCGTGGATTTTTGCAAGTACAATCTGCTTCTACTCTTGAGGGAACTTATTTGGATATTAATTCACAAACTTTGGCAAAAGTTTTAGAAATATTGGCACAAAAAAAAGAAAAAGAAAGTCCACGTTCTTTGCGTTTTATCCTTAAAAAAGGTGAAAAAATAAAAATTATCATTGACCCTTGGAATATAGAAATTATAGACACAAATATTTTTGAAGGCGAAAACGAAGGCGAAATTAGATTATGGGGACGCAGAAGATTGATGGTTTTAGCCGATTTGTTGCCTTATACTGATAAAGTAAATATCAAATTATTAGGAACAGGTATGCCTTCGTATTGGAGTGTAGAACTTGACGGACATAGATTTGATGTAGGACTTTCAGGCTGGACTGACAATGATTGGGCAAAAAAAGGAAATTTTGATTTGTTGGCTTCTGCCAATAAAAAAGTAAATATTGACATCAAAAAAGTAGAACAAATTTTAATTAAAAACCTTTCTACTAATTCAAAAGAAGTTGCTGAAATTATGAATGTGGATAGAAGTGCCGCCACAAGTGCCTTGCAAGAACTATGTAAAAATGGGCAAGCCATGTATGACCACCTCACACAAAGTTATCGATGGCGACAATTACTCAAACAAGATATTAAACTAACAGAATCTGAAGAAGATGAACGTTTGAAATATGCTATTGAGTTGATTCAAAACAAACAAGTTGAAGTTATGTATGAAAAAGATTTGGAAAAAAATATAAAAGAATATAAAGTAGGAGTACAAGGTAAAAATTTGTATCAACCTGTTATCCAACTCGATTTAGATGGACGAATCAAATCTGCAGAATGTACTTGTAGTCATCACCGAAGAAACAAACTAAGACAAGGACCTTGTGCGCATATTATGAGTGCAGTGATTTGGATTGGAAAAAATAATTAAAAAAATCAAAATAAACAAAATTCTTTAAAGTGGATTTTGTTTATTTTTTTTGTATCTATTTAGGTTATTTTTTTGTGGTGTTGCAGATTTCCTATTTTGTCCTGCTGAACGAAGTGAAGCAACTAACTGCTTGTTAAAGGTGGTTTGTAAACGAAAAAGTAGATTTTTCGCTTCGCTCAAAAAGACAA
>RDXZ01000243.1 GCA_004293265.1 Bacteroidota bacterium
CATTAGAACGTTTTTATTATATAAAAATAGGATTTCAAAAAGGAAATAGTAATAGTAAAAATAGTAGTAATACTAATACAAAACCCCTACAACATTAGGACTAAACTACTCATAAACATTACCCACAATCCCAAATTTTTTATACAATTATAAAGAACCAATTTTTTGTTTTTGCATTTTTTGTAGGTTATGAATAAAAAAAATTTTTTTAAGAGAATTTTAGTTGCTTTTTGATTATATTTGCACGCAATAAACATCATAACTATTTTTCAAAAAATATTTAAAAAAATATGCCTACAATCATACTCAATACCACTCAAATCAAACAAAAAATAAGAAGAATGGCTTATCAAATTTATGAAAAAAATTGGGAAGCAAAAGAAATTATTTTAGCAGGAATAGAAAATGGAGGCTATTTATTAGCCCAAAGATTAGAAAATGAATTGAAAAACATTACTCCATTCGATACAAAATTAGTCAAAATAACCTTAGATAAGTTTCAACCTGTGCAAACCGAAGTGATGCTTGATGTGGATATTGAAATATTAGCCAATAAAATTATTGTTTTGGTTGATGATGTACTCAATACAGGCAGAACTTTGGCTTATAGTTTGCGTCCTTTTCTCAAAATTCCTGTTATAAAATTACAAACAGCCGTTCTGGTCAATCGTCATCACCCTTCTTTTCCGATTGCGGCTGATTATGTAGGTTATATTTTATCAACTACTTTGCAGGATAATATTGTGGTGGATTTGACCAATGATGAAAATGAAAAAGTATATTTGAGTTAGAAATTTAATACACACATCAAAAAGTGGTTTTAAATATATAAGAGGTTTAATAACTCGATAATCAATCATTTATAATCAATAAAATATTTTAAAGTGTTCCAAAACCACTTTTTGATATATACAATTTTTTTTAAACTTTGGATACAATTTGAACACAGTAGACTTCCTGCAAAATTGTTTTTTTTAAGCCTCACACCCTGCCCTCTCTCCATTTTGAGAGAGGGAAAAGGTGATTTCGCAGGAAGTCTAGTAAATATAATAAAAAATACTCTAAATTTTGTGGTTTTGTCAGTTATAAAAAATTTTATTTTTATTAAAATAATACAAAAATGAATATGAATATATAAAAAAAATTATATTTTAAGTTTTAAATCATATAAACGCTATATTTTTATTTCAAAATTTAACCTAAATATAACATAGTCTTTGTTTATTTAATCGTTTTTTAACATACCTTTGCACGCAAATAAAAACCTATTTTTCATATTTATTGTTTATATATGTTTGGTTTAGAAACCTCTTTATTAATTATTTTAGTTGTCTGCATTTTCGCAGCTTGTGCTTTTGAGTTTATCAACGGCTTCCACGATACAGCAAACGCAGTAGCAACGGTTATTTATACGCACTCACTCAAACCTGCACACGCAGTAGTTTTATCAGGCGTACTTAACTTTTTGGGTGTTTTTTCAGGTGGAATTGGAGTAGCAGTCGGAATTATTAACTTATTGCCCGCACAAGTTTTAACAGACCAAAACGTCTATCAAAGTGTCGCCATGATTTTATCTTTGATAATAACCGCCATTGTTTGGAATTTAGGCACTTGGTATTATGGTATTCCTTGTTCGAGTTCACATACATTAATAGGCTCAATTTTGGGCGTAGGTTTGGCGTATGGTTTTATTCATGGGGATATGAGTAGCGTAAACTGGGGAAAAGCAAGTGAAATTGGCGTATCTTTGATGTTTTCGCCTGTTTTTGGATTTTTGATGACGATTTTGATGATGTTTATTTTGAGAAATATTTTCAAAAAAAATGAACAATTATTTACCGAGCCTG
>RDXZ01000144.1 GCA_004293265.1 Bacteroidota bacterium
GTTGATAATCAATCTTTTGTGTATTATGTGCATAGTTATTATATGGAAAATTCTGAATTTACAATTGCAAAAACTGATTATATATTGCCTTTTGCGGCGGCAATTCAAAAAAATAATTTTTTTGCAACTCAATTTCACCCTGAAAAAAGTGCTGATATTGGGCAAAAAATAATAGAAAATTTTTTAAAAATATAATCAAAAATATACAATAAAAAAATGTTTTTTTACACAAAAATTTTATTTTTACTTTGATATTATTTCATAAAAATATTGCTACTTCAAATTTTATTAAAACAAATTTTTTTTCAAAAAAAAATAAAAAAATGTATCCAATTTTAGTTCTCAAACCACAAAGAGAAAAATCAATTTTACAACAACATCCTTGGATTTTTTCGGGAGCTGTTTTGACAATGCCTGATGCCAAAACAGGCGATATTATAGAAATTAGAGATAGTAAAAAATCTTTTTTAGGTTTTGGATTTTTTAATGATGAAACCCAAATTATAGCCAAATTATTTTATTTTGGAAAAGAACCCATAGAATTAAACGAAAATTTTTGGTTTCATAAAATAAAAAATGCGTTTGATTTACGTCAAAAATTTATCATCAATCAAAACACAAATGCGTATAGACTTTTGCACGCAGAAGGTGATTTTTTGCCAAGCATTATCGCAGATGTTTACAATGATGTGATAGTGGTGCAGATTTTAAGTCAAGGAATTGAGCAAATATTTCCACATATTCAAAAATCATTCGAAAAATTAGGCTTCAAATATATTTATTTAAAAAATAAAGATACGCAAAAATGGCTTACAAGCCCTTATCCAAGCAATATTATTTGGATAAAAGAAAATAATTTAGAATTTTCTATTGATTTTGAAAAAAGCCAAAAAACAGGTTTTTTCCTTGACCAAAGAGAAAATCGTTCTCTTTTACAACAATATTCCGAAGGAAAAAGTGTCTTAAATACTTTTGCTTACACAGGCGGATTTAGCGTCTATGCACTCGCAGGAGGAGCAGAAAAAGTAATTTCTGCTGATATTTCAAAAGAAGCCATCGAAAATTGTGAAAAAATTATAGATAAAAATTTCAAAAACACAAAAAAACACAGCGTTCACATAGGCGATTGCTTTGATTATTTGAAAAACTCAAACGAGGAATTTGATATTATTGTATTAGACCCGCCCGCTTTTGCCAAAAGCAAACAAGCCGTTAAAAGAGCCGCCAGAGGTTATATTAGTTTGAACGAACTCGCCATTAGAAAAATTAAAAAAGGAGGTTTGATATTTACTTTTTCTTGTTCTGGGCATATAGATAAGGACTTATTTAGAAAAATGGTTTTTGCCGCCGCCGCAGAAGTCCGCCGCCCTGTGCGTGTTCTTCACCAACTTACTCAACCATTAGACCACCCCATTAATATATATCACCCTGAAGGCGAATATTTAAAAGGCTTGGTTTTGTGTGTAGATTAGTTCAAAAAAATAAATTATTTTTCTATATTTTAATTATTTTTTTGGTATTTTTAAAATTATAGATTAAAATTGCAACAATAAAAATGCATATAAACTTTTATTTATCTTAAATACATGAGAGAAATTCAATTTAGAGAAGCCTTGAGAGAGGCAATGACTGAAGAAATGCACAGAGATGAACGCGTTTTTTTGATGGGAGAGGAGGTAGCAGAATATAATGGTGCTTATAAAGTAAGTCAAGGAATGCTTGATATTTTTGGAGCAAAACGCATTATAGATACACCCATTGCTGAATTAGGTTTTGCAGGAATTGGCGTAGGTGCAGCTATGAATGGTTTGCGTCCCATTATTGAATTTATGACCTTCAATTTTTCTTTGGTGGCTATCGACCAAGTAATCAATAGTGCGGCTAAAATGATGTCAATGTCTGGTGGACAATATTCTGTGCCAATTGTTTTTAGAGGTCCGACAGGCAACGCAGGTATGTTAAGTTCACAACATTCACAAAATTTTGAAAGTTGGTATGCCAATACACCCGGCTTAAAAGTAGTCGTTCCTGCCAATCCTTATGACGCAAAAGGCTTGTTAAAAAGTTCTATCAGAGATAATGACCCTGTTATTTTTATGGAATCAGAGTTGATGTATGGGGATAAAGCAGAAGTACCAGAGGGCGAATATTTGTTACCGATTGGCGTAGCCGATACCAAAAGACAAGGAACAGATGTTACGTTGGTTACTTTTGGAAAAATGGTCAAAGTGGCTTTGAATGCGGCTGAAGAGTTACAAAAAGAAGGAATTTCTGTGGAAGTAATTGATTTACGCACCGTCAGACCAATTGATTATAAGGCGGTTGTCGATTCTGTAAAAAGAACTAATCGTTTGGTGATTTTGGAGGAGGCTTGGCCTTTGGCAGCTATTTCATCTGAAATTACTTATCACGTTCAACGTTTTGCTTTTGATTATTTGGATTCTCCAATTATTCGCGTCAATAGTATGGACGTTCCTGTGCCGTATGCACCTACTTTGTTGGAAGCTATTTTACCAAACGTGGAAAAAACCATCAAAGCCATCAAATCAGTTTTATATAGATAATTTATTTTTAAATATTGATAAAAAAAATAATGAAATTATTAGAAGGGAAAATCGCTCTTATCACAGGAGCATCAAAAGGAATTGGTAAATCTATTGCGCTCAAATACGCACAACAAGGAGCAAATGTCGCATTTACTTACTTATCGAGCATCGAAAAAGGACAAGCATTAGAAACAGAATTGGCGGCTTTAGGTATTAAGGCAAAAGGATATCGCTCTGATGCATCTATTTTTAATGAATCTGAAAACTTAATCAACCAAGTCATCACAGATTTTGGTGGATTAGATATTTTAGTGAATAATGCAGGAATTACAAAAGATGGTTTGTTGATGAGAATGTCAGAAGAACAATGGGATTCGGTAATCACAACGAATTTAAAATCAGTTTTTAACCTTACAAAAGCCGCAATGAAACAAATGATGAAGCAAAAAAATGGTTCTATCATCAATCTTACGTCTGTTGTAGGTATTCGCGGCAATGCAGGACAGGCTAATTATGCCGCCTCAAAAGCAGGAATTATTGGTTTTACCAAATCAGTTGCCTTAGAATTAGGCTCAAGAAATATTCGTTCTAATGCCATTGCACCCGGATTTATAGAAACTGAAATGACACACGACTTGGCAAACAAAGAAGAATGGTTGAAAGGAATTCCTTTGAAAAGAGGAGGCTCACCAGAAGATGTAGCCAATTGTGCAGTTTTTTTAGGCTCTGAATTATCTACTTATATCACTGGGCAAGTTTTGCAGGTTGATGGTGGAATGCTTACTTAGAAATATATTAAAAAAAAATCCAAAAAATATTCTTTTTTTTGGATTTTTTTTGTTTTAATTTTATAAATCTAAAAGGTATAAAAAAATTATTGTTAGGAACAAACGAAACATTTATATTAAAAACCAATTTTTAATACATATATTGATGTTTTTTCACAAAAAATAAATCAAAAATATAAAAAAAGTACAAAAAAATTGTATAACTTTGCATCGATATTTTTATATATACTTTACTTTTATTTTTATATTTTCAATGAGTTTTTTAGTAAAATTACAAAAAAAATGGCAATTAAAAGGATTAAAACAAGTAATTATTGTTTTAATCGTATTTGCTTGTACAGGAACTACGGTGTTATTTATCAAACAACCTTTATTTTCTTTGTTGGGTATTCAGGTCAAAGGCTGGATTGGTTTTTTATTATATTTAATCTTTATACTCCCTTTATACCAAATTCTTTTGTTAGGATATGGTTTTATTTTTGGGCAATTTAAGTTTTTTTGGGAATTTGAAAAACGAACTTGGCAAAGAATTTTTAGAAAAAGACAGCCCAATTCAAACTAATATTAATTGATTAAAAAGATTAAAAAAATGAGTCAAAATAAAAAATATTTGTTTTCTATTATCCAAAAATATTTAATAGTTTTAGGAATGTTTTTTATTTTTTATTCATACCCAATATTTTCTCAAATTCTCATCAATCGTGATTCAAGTTATCAAAATTATAAAAACGAAACAGATTATTGGAACGAAAAAGGGCAGGAATATTTTGAACAAGATGAAGATTGGAGAAAAGCCTTACGCGCACACGAGCAAGCCTACAAAATCGCCTCTATTATCGATTATACACAAGGAAAAGCCAATGCACTTAGAAACCAAGGCATTTTAGAAGCCCGCTTTGATAACAGACAAAGAGCAGAAAAATATTTTTTGGAAGAACTAAAATTGAGAAAACAACTCCAAAATGTAACTGAAATATCTATCAGCAATCAACATATTGGACTTTTTTATGCGGATATTCAAGCAGATTATGAATTGGCAATCGGTTATTTATTACAAACTTTTTATATTAATCAAAAAATGTTTGACGACGAGCCAGAAAAAATGCGAAAAGATTACGAAAATATAATAAAAGTCGGTCTGCATTTGGAAAATGTATCGCGAATTAAAAAATTTCAAGAAAAATATTTGAATTTGTATTTTATTCCACAACAAGATTTTTTTGAAGCCGCAAAACTTTGTGTCGATTGGTCAAATAGATATATGCAATACAAAGATTATGAAAATGCGTTTTATTTTATTAAAAAAGCAGAGTTTTTTGCTAATAAATTACCTACTTCGCATCAATACAAAGAATATTTTGAAGAACACAAACAAAGTGTGTCCCAAAAATATACCCAAGAACAAAATACAATCTATCGCACAAAACTGCTTTCTTATGGCTTAGTAGTGGTCGTGGTTGGTATCGGTTTGGTTAGTTTTTATTTTTCTTGGAGAGTGATTTTATTGCGCTCAAAAAAATAATTTTAAAAAAATATCATCAAATATTTGGATATTAAAAATAAAACCTCTATCTTTGCACCACAATTAAACCCCGCTCCGTTCGTCTAGGGGTTAGGACGTATCCCTTTCACGGATAAAACACGAGTTCGATTCTCGTACGGAGTACTCAAAGTAAAAACAAGTGTTATAAAATTTAATTGTAAAAATCCCCGCTCCGTTCGTCTAGGGGTTAGGACGTATCCCTTTCACGGATAAAACACGAGTTCGATTCTCGTACGGAGTACCAAAAACTACCTTATCAAAAATAGGGTAGTTTTTTTATTTTTATTGATTTGAGAATGAAAAATATTTTTTCGAAAGGCGTAAAATTGATGTTTTGGGCAATTTTATTTTTTGCTTTTATGAATGTTTCGGCTAAAAGTTTGGAACATTTGCCCGCCACACAATTAGCCTTTATGCGTGCTTGGGTAGTTTTGGTTTTATGTGTGAGTATATTATGCTATCAAAAATCAAGCTTTATTGGTTATAATCAAAAAATATTATTTTTGAGAGGTTTTTTGGGTTCGGTAGCATTGATAACTTTTATGATGACTTTACAACAAATGCCCTTAGCGACTGCGGCAATGTTGCAATATTTATCACCTTTGTTTACTGCTATTTTAGCAGGTTTGATTTTGAAAGAAAAGCTACATATTTTTCAGTGGTTTTTTTTGTTTTTATCTTTGTTAGGAGTTTTTATTGTCAAAGGTTTTGATATACGTGTGGATTGGCAGGGGATAGGTTTGGGTTTGTTTTCTGCTTTTTGTGCAGGTTTGGCTTATATTTCTATTCGCTCTATGAAAAATAAAGAAAATCCAACTTTGGTAGTTTTTTATTTTGCTACTGTAACTATTCCCACTGCGTTTTTTGCGGGTTGGTATGATGTTTGGAAAATTCCAAACGCAAAAGATTGGTTATTGATAGCAGGAATGGGTATTTTTACACAATTAGGACAAACACTCATGACAAAAGCTTATCAAATAGAAGATGCAAGCATTGTGGCAAGCGTCAATTATACGGGAGTATTTTTTGCATTTTTATTTGGTTGGTGGTTGTTTAATGAGGTTTTTGATGTGTTTACTTTATTAGGAATGGTAGTAATTTTAATAGGAATTGTATTAAATGTAACTTTTAAATCTTGGAAAAAATATATATTCAAAGAAAAAAATCTACTGAAATAATTACAAAGTAAATGAAAACAAAACTATGAAAACAAAACTATGATGTACATTTCACAAGCAGTTGTTTCACTTCGTTCAGCAGGGCAAAGCATTACAATAACAGCACTACCTAATTTTTTTTGAGAATAAAAGGAAATTATTTTTTATCATCACCCATCAAAAGCCTTTTTAATTGCCTTAAAGAAGATTGATTTTTGAGTTCATAAATGGTTCTATAAATACTATCTTTTTCTTTTTGTGTCAATCTCCAACTGAGTGATGCTTGTTGAATCGTAACAATTTTTGGTTTTTGAGTTGTAATTTTACCTGTTTTTTGTTGTAATTCCCATTCTTTTTGTTTGTTTAATACTTCTTTTAAATTTTTAGAAAAAGGAACATATTGAAACTCAATTCGGTGGACACCAAAATCTTTTGGAAACCAATCTTTGGCGTATTCGACCAGATTATCATTAGTAATATCTTGTAAATATTCTAAATTTTCGAAAAAACTTGTTACAGGCGTAAATATTTTTTGAAACAAAGAAGGCTCTAATTTTCGCTCCATAGGTTGGTCTTTTTGAGAATCACGAATAGATAAAATCACAATTCCTGATGTATTTTCTTCAATCCATTTTCTAAAAGTATAAATAAAACGAGTCGCATCACCTACTCCAAAATTGTCAGAAAGCCCTGCGTCCATAATTTCCATTTCAGGTTGGCTTGGTAATTTTACATTAGGCGTAACATAAGGAAAAGTAGC
Organism: Bacteroidota bacterium; assembly: GCA_004293265.1. Classification (GTDB taxonomy): domain Bacteria; phylum Bacteroidota; class Bacteroidia; order Cytophagales; family Microscillaceae; genus RDXZ01. The sequence goes on from RDXZ01000144.1 coordinate 6,795, forward strand.
ACTCATACGCATAGCAGTCAAAAATCTTAAATTTCCTGCTTTTTGTTGATGAAAAAATCGTAAAAAATCGATACCTTTTGTTTTTTGATTTAAAAAACGAGTTTGGTTAATGCGTGGCGTGGTCATATAAGAAACCGATTGAGGAGAAACAAATAATTTTCTACCATCATTGACAATCGTAGGCGAAAGAATCATCATCGGAATATAAGAAAGTTGTTCGGGTTCTTTGTAATCACATAAAGATTTATCCAAAATTCCTTCTGTATTTCTATTAAATTGTTGCTCGAAAGCCAAACCTCTGTCTTTGGCGTATCTTTCACCTGCATACTCAAAAGTTTGCGTACCCAAAAACATATCATTGACTACCAAACTAAAAACAATGGCGTTCAAATTATCTTTGGCGATATTTTCCAAATATCTTTTGTCATAAGGATTGACGTATTCTGGGCTTTCATTTTTCCAAAAATATTCTCTTTTCAAACATAATTCTCGAAAATATCCTGCTCCTACCATACCGCCTGACGCACCTGTGATAAGCATCGTGTGGCTCATTAATCGTCCTTCTAACGTACTATCGGCATATTGTAAGGTGCGCATTACCCACATAGCCGCCCTTTGCCCGCCTCCGCTCACACAGGTAAAGACTATTTTAGGTTTTTTTTTCAAGTTTAGTTTTGCCATCTTTTTTTTCCAATTTTCGAGGGCAATCAATGTGTTATCATAATCATATTTATAAAGGCTATCATTGGCTAATTCTTTTACTCTTCTGAGTGAATATTCGGCTTTTTGTCCCGTATAATTTAGACCATAAGCTGCATATTTTGTGGATAAAATATCTTCTTTGGAAGAAAAATTAACTATAAAAATAATAGCAATCGTAACGCTCACTGCCCAACCGCGAAACCAATAATTTAACGCTCCTGCAATCATCAAAACAATCGTAAATAACAAAACTAAACTTGCTCCTGCGGGCAATTGAAAAGTAGGATAATCTCTCAAAGTACCTAAAAAAAGTACCATTCCAAACACACACATTTGAATAATTACGCCGTTGAGGTGGTTTTGGTCAAAAATATGCATAATTTCCTCCTCATCTAATATATCATTTTTAGATACACTTTTCCACGATAATCTATCGTTCAAATAAGTATCAACTCTGACAAAATTTTCGCTTTTGTTTTTATCTTTGAAAATATTTACTCTAACAATTTTATTTTTATTTACTGATTTTTTTGAAAATCGAAAAGAAAACCTTTTAAAAATATCGTAATTAGTCTGAATAAAATAAATATATAAAATATTACAAGAAACCAAAATACCTGATACCAAGCCCGCAAATCGAATCCAAATTTGCGTAGGATTTTGGGCATATTTTTCATAACTATATTGATAATGAAAAAAATTATAAAAATAAAAAAATAAAACAATGGCAGGAATAACGCTGTTGTTTAATAAAAATTGAGCAAAAGGTCGCCGCAAAGTCCCCAAAAACTTAAATTGTGGGGCATCTAATAAATAACAAATGATATGAAAAGATAAAATAAAAATTCCCCAAGCCAAACCCAATAAAAAACAACTCATAAAATTGACTTGATTTAAGTATTCAGGTTCTAATAGCAAAAAAGGAACGCCCATCGCCACGCCCATATTTTCGGTTACGATACCCAATAAAATAAACCAAAACAATAATAATAATTGATTTTTTTTGAGGTTATAAAAAAATAGTTGAATAGGAAAACTATAATAAAAATTTGTCAAAAAATATCTCTTATAAAAAGCAATCAAAAAATTTCGCATCGATTTAATAAAAAAATAATCTATTTGCAAAAATAATATTTTTTTTTGTGATTATGATTAAAAATTAAAAAAATAGAAGTAAAAAAAATATAAGAGCAAAGAAAAAAATTTCTTTGCTCTTATTTATCAAAATAAAAAAATGATTAATTTTGATTACGATATTGCTCTGTGAGGCGAGGGCGAAGTTGCTCCAATAATTTTTCGCACAAACTCACAAACAACGCCTGTCTATCAGGAGCAGTTCTATCTATTGTGTTCACTAATGCCAATTGAGCAGGTTTGAGTGCGGCTTGGTCGCCATTGCTTCTTGCCCATTGATGTTGCCAAATATATTCCGCAGGTATTCTTTCGTGCAAAAGCATACGTTGATTTTGTTGGTCATAAATTTTCATTTCCATAATTGCCGTCGAACGCACCGTTTTTGTATAAGTTCTTAGTTCGGTTTTCGGGGCTTGCAAATAACTCGTTCCGTTTACATTCACTTTCACAGTATCACCAATAATTGTTTCGATGCGTTCTTGTGTATTATTTTCTCCCACAATAAAATCAAAAAATTGAAAACTTAAAATTTGATTTGGTGGCACAGGCAAAGCGGCACGTGTAAAGAAAAAATCTAAAGTATTTGTTTTTCTTAGAGAAATTAAATGTCTGTTGATTTGGTTTCTAAAAAACTCATCGTTGGGTGCAAAAGAACTTTGGGTAGGAATTTGGTCTACAAAAACCTTGAAAACGGCTAATAATCTTGCTTGCTCGATGCGTTGAATAATATCAGGTTTGATATTAGGCACTAATTGATTGGCAGTTTGTAGATTTCTGATGGCTTCTCTGCCTGCTTCTCTTGTGCCGATATTGATTTGAGAAACGCCTAAATTATAATATGCTTCGGCGGCGTTATTGTTTGCTTCTTGCAATTCTCTTTCATATCTTTCAGGATTAGGAATAATTGCCAACGCTTTTGAGCAACCTACTATGCTGGTGTGCATTGCGTTGATGCTACGATAAATGTCTGCAATTTGTACCCAACGCATCATATCAGCAGAACTTTGCAAGCCTTGCAAGCGTGTTTTGAGTGTTTGTAAAGCCAAAGGATAACTTTGTCTTAAATAATTTTCTTGTTCACTTGGATTTTTTGGACGATTACACAATTCTCTTGATGACAAACGAACCGTCTGTTCGTAATCGCCTCTTTCAAAACTTTTACGACTCGAACGACAAGCCCAAAAAGACAAGCAAATGAGTACAAAAATAGAAAAGATTTGTAGTTTAGATTTCATATTTTTAGATATAATTAATAAAATAAAATTCATTGCAAAGATAGGAAAAATAATTAAAAAAATAGTTAAATTTTATTTTTTTATTTTGAATGAAGTGATATAAAATAAAAAAAACTACTTTACGAAAGCAGTTTTTTTTGACTAAACAATTTCAATAGATTTTAGGGAAAGTAATGGGGATCGAACCCACGACCTCCAGAACCACAATCTGGCGCTCTAACCAACTGAGCTACACCTTCCGTTTTTTTTGATTGTGCAAAGGAAATGCTTTTTTTTTATATTTCCAAATTTTTTGAATATTTTTTTGAAAAAAAGTACATTAAGCAAGTAATTTTGCTTTTCTTTTTTCAAATTCTTCAAAAGTAATTACGCCACTTTTAAATAATCCATCTAATTTTAAAATTTCATCTGCCACATCTTTTACTTCTCCTGTTGGTGAACCAAAAAGATAAGTTTGTCCTAATTTTTCAGCAAAATAATGTTCTGGATTATACTTGCGGTCAAAATCTTGTTTAGACATAAGTAGTAAACTAAAAAAGTCAACAATGCTCGCTATTCCTGTAAACAACATACCGACAATCGTACAAGTGGCTATTAAATAACCAATTCCTGCACCTGTTTGTCCTAAATAAAATTTGTGTACTCCAAATAGTCCTAAAAACCAAGACAACAAAGCGGCTACTATTTTGTCTTTCTTAGGTTTTTCAATGATTTCATCCATAAATGATAATAGTTTTTGTTATTCAATATGTATAATTTATATACGCAAAATTACGAAAAAAATTTAAAAAAAAGGTAACTATTTAGGTTATTTTTTGATAAATAAAAGAGTGAGCGTTATTTTGTCTTTTTGAGCCTTATTTTGTCATTTTGAGCGAAGCGAAAAATCTACTT
>RDXZ01000145.1 GCA_004293265.1 Bacteroidota bacterium
TATTTATACGAATAAAATTTGTAACTATTTAGGTTATTTTGGTGCAAGCGTGGACGCTTGCACCAGTTATAGTACCTCGTGCAAGCGTCCACGCCTGCACGAAGTTCAGAATAAAATTTTATAAAAATAAAAAATTCGTTTTAATCCGCGTTATCCGCGTGCTTCCTGCGATAAATTTCCGTATAAAATTGAGTAGAACCATAATTTCATAAAAAATATATGATAAAAGAGTACTAAAAAATAATATTTTTTTTTAATTTTGCAAATCAATATAACATATTCAAAAAAAAATGAAAAATCTTATTATTATTATCCTTGTATGTTTTTTATTTTCTTGTCAAACTCAATTTAAAATCGGTGCAGAATCTGCCCCCGAAGTTGATGTAAGAAAATATAAAAGTTTTGCCAAAGAAAGAACTTTATTTGTGGTAAGAAGTAACCCGATTTTGAATAGCCCACTCACAAGAGAACGCATAGAAAATGCTATTAATAAAGAACTAACATCAAAATTTTATCAAAATGACGCACAAAACGCCGAATTAGTATATTCTTTTCAAACACACACACAAAACAAACAAGAAACCACTACTACCAATCCAATGCCTGCGATGGGCTGGGGATATTACGGAATGTATAACAATCCTATGTTTAACCGCCCTCAAACAACAACTCGAAACTATGAGGAAGCTACTTTGATTATTGATTTTAAAGACAAAAAAACAGGCAAAATCGTCTGGCAAGGTTGGGTAATAGGAGAATTTAAGTACAGCAAAGCCGATTTTAATAATCAAATTTCAGAGGCAGTCAGAGAGGCATTGAGCCGATTTCCTACACGCGTTGGAAAATAAAATATAAAAAGTATGAATAAAATGAAACAAATCAGATGTTAATTTTGTACTCGTCAGTTTTTTTAATCATAATAAGTTAAAAAAAAGTTAAACACTAACAATCTATCTTTGAGAATGTTGTTAATAAAAAAATGTGTGTATAAAAAATATTTATGGCGCACAATAAAAAATCCTAAAAATATCAACTTTCTATGAAATTCATTATTTTTTTTCTAATTCTTGTTTTGTTTATCTTTAATTTTTCATTATTTGCTCAAAAAAACCTAAAAACCTATCAAATTTCTGTTCCTAAAATAGAAAAAGAAATTAAAATTGATGGAGAATTAGATGACGAGATTTGGAAAAAAACAGAAAAAATTTCAAAATTTTATCAAAATTTTCCTTATGATACTTCTTTTGCAGAAGCAAAAACAGAAGTGATGATGAGTTATGATGAAAATTTTGTTTACATTGCCGCTATTTGTTATGATACCAACCCTGAAATAAATAACGTGGTACAAACTTTGAGGCGAGATTTTGACCCCAGCGTAAACGATTGCTTTATGGTTTATATTGATACTTTTAACGACCAAACGAATGGTTTTGCTTTTGGCGTTTCGTCTGAAGGCGTACAAAGAGAAGGATTGATTATCAATGGTGGAAACTTTGGAATTGCATCAGATTGGGACAACAAATGGTATAGCCAAAGCAAAAAAACAAAAGAGGCATACATTGTCGAAATGGCGATTCCGTTCAAAACATTGAGATTTAAAGGTGGCGGACAACAATGGAAAATGAATTTTGCACGCATCGATAGAAAAATAAACGAGCAATCTACTTGGGTGCCAGTGCCACGAAATTTTGGCGTTACTTCTTTAGTGTTTACAGGTGAAGCAAATTTTGAATTACCGCTCAAAAAATCAGGGGCAAATATTGTCGTGATTCCTTATTTGGCAGGTGGACAAACCTCGAAATATAATCCAAACGACACAGATACAAAAAGAACTTTTACAGGTGGTGCAGACGTAAAAGTGGCAGTAACTTCTTCTTTAAACTTAGATTTGACTTTTAATCCCGATTTTTCACAAGTTGAAGTCGATAGACAAGTTACGAATTTAGATAGATTTGAAATTTTTTTTCCTGAAAGAAGGCAATTTTTTTTAGAGAATCAAGATATGTTTGCTAATTTTGGATTTAGCAGAATTAGACCTTTTTTCTCTCGAAGAATTGGTATCGGATTAGATACAAGTACACGACTGATTGTTCAAAATCCAATTATTTATGGTGCAAGATTGAGCGGAAAAGTGAACAAAGATTGGAGAGTTGGATTGCTTAATATGCAGACAGACACACGCCCAGAGGCAGGCATACAAGGGCAAAACTATACCGTTGGAACTTTTCAAAGGCAGGTTTTTTCGAGGTCTGTTTTAGGTGGGATTTTTGTCAATCGACAAACAACTTCTGATGCAGATAATAAATTTTCAATGACTATTCCTGATTTTACGCGCATAGTTGGTTTGGACTATAATTTAGGTTCTAAAAACAACAAATGGCAAGGAAAAATATTTTATCATCAATTATTAAAACCACAAAATTTAGACAATCAATACGCACACGCTTCTTGGATTCAGTACAATAGTATCAATTGGGAAGTTAATTGGAATCACGAATTTGTAGGGCAAAATTATAATATCAACGATATTGGTTTTGTTCCTCGAAAAAATCATTGGCGATTTGAACCTTCTATTCGTTATAAATTATACCCAAAAAATAAAAATAGTACTGTGAATTTTCATTCTTTTACCATTTATAACAATACTTTTTGGAACACAGAAGGCAAACTAACAGATAGATATTTTGAAGGAAGTTATCGAGCAAATTTCAAAAATTCAGCCTTTTTTGGTTTTTGGGTAGGCAATCAATTTACGTATTTATTTTCAAGTTTTGACCCCACCAACACAGGTGGACAAAGGCTTTTAGCAGGCACAGAATATAACAATATGAGTTATTCGGCGGCTTTTAACTCTAATATTCGAAAATTATTTAGTTATAGTTTGGGCGTAGATGCTTCTCAATATTTTAATGGCAATAGGTATGGATACAACGCCAGCCTCAACTATCGCATTCAACCTATGATAGTTTTTGGTTTAGGTTTCAATTATAACCAAATCAGACTACCAGACGGCTATAATAGTGCCGATTTATTATTGATAAGTCCTCGCATTGATTTTACATTTACACGCAGTTTGTTTTTCACTATGTTAGCACAATACAACAATCAAATTGATAACATCAACTTCAATGCTCGTTTACAATGGCGTTTCAAACCTGTTTCCGATTTGTTTGTAGTTTATACGGATAACTATTTTGCAGAAAATTTTAAAGTTAAAAACAGAGCCTTAGTGTTAAAACTAACTTATTGGTTCAATATCTAATCACAAAAAAAATCGTAAAATCGTATCTATTTCTCCCCTTCGGGGCTGGGGGCTAAATAGATACGATTTTATGATTTTTTTTCAAGCCTTGATTTTTAAAATTTCTTTTTCAAAAAATTTAAACTCATTTGATATGCTTGTTCGGCAAATTCTTTGTTATATTTAGGATTACTTGGATTGGCAAAAGCGTGTTCGGCATCAAAACTTTTGATTGTATTTTTCTTTTTTAGTTCTTTCAAATCCATTTCAAATTGATTGACAACTTTTGTATTAATCCATTTTTCTTGTGAGGCAAAAATTCCTAAGACTTCTGCTTTCAAATTTTTTAATTTTTCTTTATCCTTTTCAGGCATTCCATAATAAATAATACAGCCGACTGCTTGTTTTTGTGCCAATAAAGACGCTTGTAAAGACCAGCCTCCACCAAAACACCAGCCAATTGTAGCAATTTTTGCTTTTTTACCTGTGTATGCAAAAAAGCCTTCTAAGATTGCTTTTGAACGTTCTGCTTTGTTTTCACCCATCAATTTTCCTGCCTCTTCGCGTGTGGTGGCGATATTTCCATCATATAAATCGATGGCAACGACATTGATGTTTTTATCTTTCAAATCATTGTAAAATTTTTCGGCTTCGGCTTTGATGTGGTCGTTCAAGCCCCACCATTCGTGAATAACTACTAAATATTTTTGAGAAGGTTTGGTGGCTTTCCATAAAACGCCACTTCCGTCTTTTCCGTCAGCGGTTTTAAAAGTGATATTTTCACCGCCTTTGATTTTTTTAGTACATTTTTCAGGATTTTCGTGTGCGTTCATAAATGCAAGGTCTTTGGTCAAAGATGCAAATTGTGCAGTAGTTTCTTCGTCTTCATCACAACAAGCCTTGTTTTTTGTTTGTGCATTTTCATAATCATCTTTTTGTGATATAGGCTGACAAGTCCACATCAAAAAAGACAATAGGACAAATAATATATTTTTTTTCATATTTTTTCTAATAATAATTTATTATCCTTGAACGATAAATTTTATTATATTGTTTTTTAAAAAATATTGATTAACAAATAATTATCTAAAATGTTTTTTATCTTCAAATATTTTTCATTTTTGAGTTATATAAAAACGAAAAATATTTATTTTTGGTAAAATTTTTGTTGCTAAACCAAAAAATAAAATTACCAATTAAAAACACCGTAAAAATATTTAAACTTAAAAAAAAATATGATTTTTAGTATTTATTTTTTTATCTATTTTTGGGTAGAAACTCACACTTTGACTATTTCTATTCAAAAAATTCCGTCAGAAAAAGGAAAAATGATGTTTGCTGTTTATGATAGTGAAAAAAATTATATGAATGAAAAAAATGCCATTGCTAAAAAAGTTGCAAAAATAAAAAATGGAAAAGCAACTGTTCAATTTGAGAATCTTAAAGCAGGAAAATATGCTTTTGTTTATTTTTATGATAAAAACAATGATAATACCTTGAATACAAATGTATTGGGTATTCCTACCGAAAAATATGGTTTTTCGAATAAAGCAAGTGGCGTTTTTGGACCTCCCTCCTTTCAAAAAAGTAGTTTTTTAATTAATAAAAATATAGAATTTTTGATTGATTTGTAATCACTTAAATACAACACTACCAAAAAATGTTATTTAGTTGTTAAAAAAGATTAAATTATTATATTTATCTTTAATTTTGAACTATCAATATTTATTTTTATGAAATACACAGAAATTCCACGCACCTTATTTATTCAAAATCGCCAAAGATTATTTGCTTTAATGTTTCCAAATCATATTGCTATTCTTAACTCGAATGACATTATGCCTACCAACGCAGACGGCACAATGCCATTCAGACAAAATAATGACCTTTTTTATTTATCAGGCATTGACCAAGAAGAATCTATTTTGATTTTATTTCCTGATGCGCCTGAAATGAAATTTCGTGAAATATTGTTTTTAAAAGAAACCAATGAAAATATTGAAATTTGGGAAGGACATAAATATACCAAAGACGAAGCCACCAAAACCTCAGGTATTGAAAATATTTATTGGTTACACGAATTAAATACAATTTTGCATACCTTGATGGGCTTGTGCGAGGGCGTATATCTGAACTCAAACGAGCATAGTCGTGCAGTCATAGAAGTGGAAACCAGAGATGCAAGATTTATCAAAAAAATAAAAAATGACTATCCTTTGCATCAATACGAAAGATTAAGCCCTTTGATGACGCACCTAAGACCAATCAAATCAAATATAGAAATTCAACTTTTGCAACAAGCCTGTGATATTACTGAAAAAGGTTTTAGACGTGTGCTAAATTTTGTAAAACCAAACGTAATGGAGTACGAAATCGAGGCAGAATTTATACACGAATTTATCCGCAATCGTTCAAATGGTTTTGGTTATACGCCTATTATTGCCAGTGGTTATAGTGCTTGCGTTTTGCATTATATCCAAAACAATCAACTATGCAAAGATGGAGATGTGATTTTGATAGATGTTGGGGCTGAATATTCAAATTATAATGCAGATATGACAAGGTGTATTCCTGTCAATGGAAAATTTACAACACGACAAAAACAAGTTTATAATGCAGTTTTGCGTGTGATGAAAGCGGCTACTAATATGCTCAAAGTAGGCACAATTTGGAATGATTATCAAGAACAAGTAGGTGAAATAATGACAAAAGAATTGATAGATTTGGGACTAATAAGCCTCGATGAAGTTCAAAATCAATCTAAAGATTCACCTGCTTACAAAAAATATTTTATGCACGGAACATCTCATCATTTGGGTTTAGATGTCCATGATGTAAGCAATCGATATAGAAAATTTGAAGCAGGAATGGTTTTGACTTGTGAACCTGGGATTTATATTCGTGAAGAAAATCTTGGTATTCGTTTAGAAAATGATATTTTGATTACCACAGATGGTAATTTTGATTTGATGGCAAACATTCCATTAGAAGCCGAAGAAATTGAGGATTTAATGCATAAGAAATAAAAAATATGTCCAGAAAAGACCGTTATCATGATGTTGTAAAACAAGCTTTGGAAAATGAAGGTTGGTTAATCACACACGAACAACTTGTTTTAAAATCAGGTAGAAAAAATATGTATATTGATTTGGGTGCAGAGTTGTTGGTAGCAGAAAAAGAAAATATAAAAATTGCCGTTGAAGTCAAAAGTTTTACCAATACCTCAGAAATTTCAGATTTTCATAGTGCATTGGGACAATTTAATATTTATAAATTAGCACTTACCGAACAAGAGCCAAACAGAACGCTTTATTTAGCCATTCCTGATTGGGTTTATGAAGAATTATTCGAAGATAAATTTATGCAACGAGTTTTAATAAATTATAGTGTTCTTTTAATATTGTTTAACAACGAAAACAAAAAAATCACAAAATGGATACCAAATATATAAAATATAACGAAATTGTTTGTGCTTTGATGGAAGACATAACCGAAATGACTCGGAAAGGAGAAAAAGAGTATATCGATACACAACTTATTATCGACAAAGAAAAAGGACATTATTTGATATATTCGATAGGTTGGGAAAAAACAAAGCGAAGTTATGGTTGTTTTTTGCATATAGAAGTGAAAAAAAATGCTAAAATTTTCCTTCATCACAACGGAACAAACTTAGAAATTGTTGATGAACTAATGGAAAATGGAGTCGAAAAAATGGATATTGCTTTGGCTTTTCAGCCTTATTCTGTACGTGAAATTTCAGGTTTTTATGTAGGTCAATAAAATAAAAAAAAATGAAAAAATTAATTTTAATAGTATTTATATCTTCGTTTTGGGCTTGTAAAGATGTCGAAAAATTAGAAAATGTAGATAGTAAAATTTGGAAAAATGATAAAATGGCGTGCAAAAACGAACGCAAAAATATGGCACAATTCATAGTCAATCAAAAAGAAAAATTGAAAGGATTAGGACAAAATGCTATCATGAAATTGCTCGGAAAACCTGATTATCAAGAATTACAAGCCCGCAATCAACGTACTTATATTTATTTTTATGAAAAAGGTGAGCCTTGTGAAAAACCGAACAATGTAACGCATTATGCCAATCTTTCAACTTCAAAAATTGTAAAAATTCGTTTTAATGCAACTGATATGGTCAATGAAGTAATTATGCAATAAAAAAATAACAAAAGTATAAAATAATAAAAGTATGTATATTATCAAAGTAAAAGGAAAAGCAAAAATTCCTGATTATATTCAATTACGAGATGAAAATTTTGTATTGATTGCTTATTTTAGAGCCGATAGACCGTTAAAAAATTTAGAAAAATATGGATTAGAAGGCAAAGAAGAAAGTTTAAGAAGTTTAATTGATACATTACCCTTTGGAAAATTACAATTATTAGAACTTTAAAAAAAATAAGCAATAATTTTTCTACAATAAATATTTTAATCTTAATTTTTAATAATATGTTGATTATCAATGATGATTTAATCATAAAAATTGAAAAAGCTTTGGACACAGTTCGTCCTTATTTGTTGGTCGATAAAGGTGATGTAAAAATTACAGAAATTACTCCCGAAGGAATTCTAAGGCTCGAACTATTAGGCTCTTGTGGCACCTGCCCAATGTCCACAATGACAATGAAAACAGGCATTGAGGAAGCAGTAAAAAATGCTGTTCCCGAAATTTTGCACGTCATCGCTATCAATGGGGTAGATGCTGATGTAGATGTGGATACTTTAATTTGATTTTTGAGATGCAAAAAGGAGATATTATCAAAGGATATTTGGTGTTGCAAGATTTCAAAACTGCAGGCGGAGGTTTGAGTAAATGGACTTTTGCGTCTAAAAATAAGCAAGTTTTTTTTATGAAAGAGTTTTTATCACCTAAATATCCTACGCCTGACGCACCGGGAAGTGCATTATCCAAACAAAATAAAAAAATTGAATGTGAAAAGTTTGAAGAAAGACACCAAAATATCCGAAAAGCATTGCAAGAAAAATGTGGTATTGGCGGAAATTTAGTCATTACTTTAGATTTTTTTAGACAAGAAACAAAATATTATAAAGTAACTGAAAAAATAGAAGTTGCTTCACTTTCTACTGCCGAAATCTCAAATTTATCTTTGGATTCTCAAATTTTAATTCTTAAAACAATTACTCATAGTTTGAATGTTTTGCACAAGGCAAATATTGTGCATAGTGACTTAAAACCTGATAATATTCTTATCAAACAAACAAAAACAGGCAATTACACTGCAAAACTAATCGATTTTGATGATAGTTATTTTAGTGGTTTGCCACCTATTTTGAGCGAAGATGTGGTAGGAGATATGGTTTTTTATTCTCCCGAATTGGCTTCTTACGTCAAAAATCCTGTCGAGGAAAATGCTCAAAAATTGACTACAAAATCTGATATTTTTGCTTTGGGCTTACTTTTTTGTGTTTATTTGACAAACGAATTGCCTCCATTTTTTTCAAGTTATCAATATGCTTGTTTGGCGGCAAACAATAATCAAAAAATTATTTTCGCACCCGAAAAAAATATTCCCGCAGAATTGTTATTACTCATCAACAAAATGTTATCGACCAAAGAAAAATTGCGACCCGAAGCACACGAGATTTTTGAAAAACTAAAAATCATAGATATAGAAAATTATTCAGAAATCAATACCAGAAATTCAAAAGAAAATATCAAAATCAATGATAAAATAGATACAAACTCAAAAATAATCATTGAAGAAAATACAGAAAGTTCAGGTGGTTTACGTGGGAAAGGTTTAAATATTTTGAAAAAAAATAAATAAAGCAAAAATAAATAAAATGGCATTGTATATATTTTTATTTTTTGCGGTCGTGTTTGCTTCTGTTTTTTCTGCACTTTTTGGATTAGCAGGAGGAACGATGATTTTAGCCGTTTTGAGTTGGACGTTGGGTATCAAAAATGCCGTTCCATTACACAGTGCGGTACAATTTGTGGGCAATGTGGCTCGTTTGGGCGTATATTATAAATTAGTCGTTTGGAAAATTGTTGGTTATTTTATCATATTGACTTTGCCCGGTGCTTATTTAGGTGGTTTGTGCATCGATTTTTTGAGTGAAAAATGGTTGGAATTAAGCGTAGGAATTTTTATTTTACTTACTATATTTATGCCAAAACCATCTTTTAAAAATGGTATTCGATACGAAGTATTTGCTTTATTAGGCTTTTTAGGAAGTTTTTTAGGAATGATAGTTGCGGTCAGCGGTCCTTTTATAGCTTCGTTTTTTATTTTGAATAATATCAAAAAAGAGGAAATGATTGCCACGAAATCAGTTTGTCAAGGCATTACACAGATTGCAAAACTAATTATTTTTGCTTCCGTAGTTCATTTTTCTTTTGATAAATTTTGGTTTTTATTGCTAATATTATCATTGGCGGCAATTATTGGAACATTGATTGGGCGATATTTAATCGAAAAAATAAGCGAAAACGTCTATAATACACTCAATAATTGGCTTTTAGGAAGTATCGCATCTTTGATGATATTAGGTGCCTTATCAAAAATTATAAACTAAAAATTAAATCCATTTATAAAATATGAAAGAAAAAAGAAAATATTATCAGTGGCATAAAACCAACCACGACGAACAAAAATATGGTAAAACTATAGCACAAAATGTTGCCATTTATTTAGAAAAAGGTGGTACAATTGCTTACGCGCATCGAGATTATTGCGGAACAGGTTTTATTTTTGAGGAAAATACTTATTATTATTGTACCATCAGTGACGGATATGCTTTTTATGAAAAAGAAGCATTTGCTACTCAAAAAGAATTTATAGAATGGTTGTCCAAACAAAGCGACCGTACAATGAGCATGGTAGATGATGAAAATGCAAGTGATTTTGATGTTGATAATCAATGTATTACCAAAGAAAGATTGTTAGATTTGTCGGCAAAAATTGAACCAAGAGATATTTTGCACGTTATCAAAAAAGGACAATTTTAGATTTTTATTTTTCTAAAATTATGGCAGAAATCTAATTTTTTTTGCCATAATTTTAGAAAAAGTTTACATTTTTTCTATCGTAACTTCTTTGATTTCTTTTTCATAACAATTCATTCCAATCAAATAAATTTCTTTATTGGGTTGTAAATATTTTTGAAAATACTCCCTTTCAAAAATTTGATTTAAAGCTGTTTGTGATGTGCTTGCATTGACTTTAAACTCAAACAAAAAAACTACATTGTCATAATTTACCACCGCATCAATTCTACCCTTAGAAGTTCTAACCTCCGCCTCCACCATATAACCCAATAGTTTAAAAGTAAGGAAAATAATGGCGTGGTAATAACTTTCCTTTTTTTTCTCAAATATTTCAGCAGGAATACTACTA
>RDXZ01000244.1 GCA_004293265.1 Bacteroidota bacterium
CTGTCAACTATCAACTATCAACTATCAACTATCAACTATCAACTGTCAACTATCAACTGTCAACTATCAACTGTCAACTGTCAACTATCAATTGTCAACTATCAACTGTCAACTATCAACTATCAACTGTCAACTATCAACTAATTAAAATCTATTCTGAGGCTAATCTCACAGCAGGATAGGGGAAAAGATTTTTAAATCCTGCTAGACGTTTTTTGAATGATTCTTGAGAATTATTCCAGAGACTTTCATAATAGAAAAACACTACACCTAATCCTCTTTGTTGGGCGGTTCTTACTTGGGATGTAATTTGTTGCATAGGTACAGGATTAGTTCTTAAACCTGCCATAATTCCCACACCAGTGCTAATTTTTTGTTGTACTTCTTTTGCTTCTTTTTTTATACTTTGTGGGTGCTGATAATTGACATCATACTCAACATCTTTTTTCCATAAAGTAAATATCAAGCATAATAATTTTTTTTGCACTGCCACATAACCTTTCATTTTCATTTTAGTTCGTTCAAAAATTCTATCTTTTAAGTCCTTCAATGCATTATTTTCTCCCCCTACTGCGACAAAAGCGGGCATATATAGTATTCTTCTAATACGTGAATTACCCCGTTTTGAAATACGACGTTGTCCTATAAATTTACCTGATTGATGTTCTCTAACATCATAGCCTGCATAACTAATCAATTGTTTGATGGAATTAAAGCCTGCAAAACCATTGGTTTCAGCTATAATGACTGAAAAAACTTTGATATTTACTCCATGAATTTTATTTATTTTATCATATTTGGCTTTTAAAATAACATCATTTTCAATGATTGTCAATAATTCTTTTTCAAGATTATGAATGGAAGCTTTTATTTCAGTCAAAATTTTTTCATAGTTTGAAATAGCAGAATCATTATTATAACCCCCGTGTTGAAACGCGTGAATTTTATTGCCGATTTGATTTTTCATTTTATTTAAATCTTGGAGTTGGCGGGTACATAAACGTAATTGATAGATTTTAGCAGAAATAGGTCGCCAAAGCGGACAGGTATGTACCAAACCATAATCAGCAATCACTTTGCTATCTGATTTATCATTTTTGGTTTTGGTATTCAAACTTTTGGCGTGATGTTTTGTCTTATTTGCTAAAATAATACTTACATTTTCGCCTTTTAAATGTAAAAACCAAGCAATATCTTCGTGATAAGACCCTGTTGACTCCATCAAAAATAAACAAGAATTTTCTTTATTATTTTTAATCTCCACATGTTTTTTAGTCCATTGAAGTAATTTTTGATGACCAGATGCGTCGTTAGTAAAGTTTGTGGTGCCTTTGATAATGCGATTTGTACCTTTGGTAGTCATCAAACATACCGATAATTTGTCCATAGAAACATCAATGCCCAAGCAATAACGTGTTTCAGAATCTTCTTTGTGTTGCATTTTTTTATGAATTAAAACTGTGAAAAGAACAATATATTATCGTTTTTCCTCATAATTTAGACTCATACATGCAGGATGTAAACTTAAAAAGTACTCCAAAGGTGTTGCTCAAATTGATTGGAAAAAGTAGATAAGTACATTCCTTAAGCGCTGTATCCAAATATAATCAATGGTACGATGTATGAACTGAGTTTAACTTATCTACTGATAATATTGACAGCAAATATAAGAAAAAATTTAAAAATTGTACTTTTCTTATATCACTATTTTCGAATGCAAAGATATGAGTATATTCTAAAATAAAAAAAATAAAATACTGGCGCAAGTTTGAGCGAAGCGGAAACTTGTGCCTCTGTATTGATAGAAGTCTCCAGACTTCACCACT
>RDXZ01000146.1 GCA_004293265.1 Bacteroidota bacterium
TTAGTAATATCGAAAAGTATTTTCCGCGAATAATTGAATTGCGACTCAACTGCTTCTAATTGCGACCAATTAACATTTCGCATATCGAAAAGTATTTTCCGCGAATAATTGAATTGCGACTAACCAAAAAGGTGCTAAAAATGTCATACTTATTATCGAAAAGTATTTTCCGCGAATAATTGAATTGCGACAATTAAAAGGAATGAATATGACTGTTAAAAAAGAAGAATCGAAAAGTATTTTCCGCGAATAATTGAATTGCGACTTACAGAAGTAGATTGTGATAAGTTTAAAATTACTATATCGAAAAGTATTTTCCGCGAATAATTGAATTGCGACAATTTTCTTAAGTTGGTTAAGAAAGATTCACTTCTTATCGAAAAGTATTTTCCGCGAATAATTGAATTGCGACTTGATAATGCTGGTATGATGATATTACCATTTTTATCGAAAAGTATTTTCCGCGAATAATTGAATTGCGACAAAATATCATTTGAATTTGTGAATGTTTTTTTAATTATCGAAAAGTATTTTCCGCGAATAATTGAATTGCGACTGAATGTTTAGGGGCAAAGTATCAAAGGTAAACTCTAATATGTATCGAAAAGTATTTTCCGCGAATAATTGAATTGCGACTGTTATCTTTTTTCGTTAAAATTAAATCCATTTTATCGAAAAGTATTTTCCGCGAATAATTGAATTGCGACTTTTGTTAAATACAACAAATATCAGGGGAAATACGTATCGAAAAGTATTTTCCGCGAATAATTGAATTGCGACAGGATGTAACCCATCAATATCAATACTACTACTATCCAAAAGTATTTTCCGCGAATAATTGAATTACAAGAACTTTGACAAAGTTTTTAACTTTGTCAAAGTTAATCTATCAAAAATTATTTTTTGCTAATCCCTGAATTACAAGAACTTTGTCAAAGTTAATCTATGAAAAAGTATTTTTTTTACCAATGTCTGTGTCTTACTACTGCCATTAAGTTAAGAAAAAACGTACCAACGGGCTTTAGCCTGTTGTTTCCAAAACAATCACAACAGGCTAAAGCCCGTTGATACAATTTTTTAGCCGTTGTCTGTCGGAACAAACAACGGCTAAAAGATGTGCTGGAACGAAAAATTGTCATTTTTCGAATGACTGAAGTCTAAGACTTCTATTTTTTTGTTTATCTCTTTAAAAAAATAAAAAATGGAAACATTTAAAAAAATATTTTCTGTATTTGGTTTTATAATATTTTTATTATTTATCGCTTATTCTGTGGTTTATAAGACTTTTGATGTACTAATAGAACAAGAAATAAAACAAAAAGGTATCATTGTCCAAGCAAAAATAGTAGAAATTTATTGTGAACGCAAAAGTTATATCAAAGTCCGTTATAACCATCAAATCTATCAAGTATCATCACCAAAATCTTGTAAAGATTTATCTATTGAGCAAGATATTAAAATGAGGTATTATTCAAAATATCCTAAAAAAATATTGTTTCCAGAAAGTCCTAATACTAATGCTTATATTTCGATGTATATCCCATTATTTTTCGCTTTATTAGCTATATCGTTTTCTATTTTCTTCGTGTATGACCGTATCAGAGTACTAAAAAAAGGATTTCCAAAATTAAATAGAAATCTTGAAGAATCGAATAAAAAATACAAACAATTAATAGATAAATACGAAGAAAACAACTAATTTTCGCTGTTTCGTGTTTCTTACCATTGCCTTTAAGTTAAGAAAAAACGTACCAACGGGCTTTAGCCTGTTGTTTCCAAAACAATCACAACAGGCTAAAGCCCGTTGATACAATTTTTTCAGCCGTTGTCTATTTCTCACAAACAACGGCATAAAACTCCCTTTCAAACTATAACAATCTCTTTTCTAATCACCCACCAACACAAAAGCCGCCCAATAATAAGGCTCAGGAAATTCTTTTCGAAGTTGTATTTGAGCCATATTAAATGCTTCCCTTTTTGACATTTTTTTAGTTATCCAATTTTCATAAAAATAAGTCATCAATTTTTGTGTGGCTTCATCAGAAACCGTCCACAAAGACATCAAAACCGATTTTGCACCCGCAGTCTGAAAAGCCCTTTGTAAACCATAGACTCCCTCACCATTTTTGACTTCGCCCAAACCTGTTTCGCAGGCAGACAAAACGACCAAATCAGTATCATCTAAATCTAAATTCATCGCTTCCATAGATGTCAAAATACCATCTTCTTGATTTTCACTTGTTTTTCCAACAAAAGCATTTTTAGCACCCGCCAACAAAAGCCCAGACCTCAACAAAGGATTTTCTACGATTTTATTTTGGTCATATCCTGCAAAACTTCTTTGGTTTCCTTCTTCATTTTGAATATCTTGTAAGAAAAAACCATGTGTAGCAATGTGCAAAACCTGTGGATTTTTAAGATTTTTAATCGTTTCTTCGGTGGCTTCTTTGGCTATAAATTTTTGGGTTTGAATGTTTTGTTTCTTTAAAATATTTTCCAAATCATCAACTTCTATTTTTGTAGCAGGCAATTCGGTAATATTTTCGCCCTCTAAAAATCTTTGCTTTTTATCTTTTTTGGCTTGTGTTAATAAATTTTGCAAAGCCCTGTCTTGTTTTTTATCAGAAGGATTATTGTTTTTAAAATCTCCATTGTAATCAGGAAAACCAATCAAAGTCGCATCTTTGGGTTTGTTTTTAGGCTTTGTGTTTTGTGTCAAAAGTTCTTTGGTATTGCCAACTATTTGAATATCTATCTCATCAGCCAAATATTTTTGCGTTTCAGCATTATATAAAGATTTCATACTCAACTGATTATATACTCCATCAGGAGAAAACCAAACTTTTTTGATACCTTTTAGTTTTTGAGCAATCGGTTTCCAATAAACATTATAAGAATCTTTGTCTTCGACTTTATTTTTGATTTTATTGTTATATCTTTTCAAAAAACGTTCTTCAAAATCATTATCAAAAATACTTCCCCCTTCTATGACGACAAATTCAGGTTGATTTTTGGTATCATTTTTAACAATCAAAACCACATAAAAAATACCTTCATTGACTCTTTGTTTCCATTTTTCCAATCTGTAAATTTCTATTGCGGCTTCATCTTTTTTTAGTTTTTTTTGTATGTCTTGCCACGAATAGCGTTTTTTGTTGGTGTTTTTTGAAAATTTTGATAATTTTAAACCAATTATTTGTTCTAAGATTTCGATTTGTTTTTCCAATGTGTTGGTATTAATATTTTTTTCATATCTTTCTTTGTTGCTCATTTGATATGCTTTGATGAGATTTTCTTTTTTATTTTGCCATTCTTCAAATTTTTGTTTCAAGTTTTCATCATTACTTTGCATAATTTGTTGGCGTGTACGAATTGATGAATTTAACAAACTTCCTTTCAAAAATAATTGCAAATTATACAACCAAGCCCAAAGACTTGGATTTTTTTCGTGATAATTCAAAACCAAAGAAGTATAAAATTGAAAATTAGATTCAAATTCTGTATATAATTGCACTTTTTCTTTTTCACTCATCACAGGAAATTTACTTTCAATTTCTTGCAAAGTATTTTCTGCTTCTTCTTTATAAAGCGGCTCGGCTTTGGCATAATTTTCTGTTTGATTATAAGCAAAAGCCAAATGATTGAGTGAATTTTTGTATTGATTGCTTTTTTTTCCATACAAAAGTTCCCTTTGTTTTTTAACTTTTTCTAAATACGGAATAACTTTATCATATTGAAAGTCTTTTTCATACAACGTAATCAAATTTCCTACTTCTTTAAAGTATTGCTTTTCATCATTTTCTATATTTTTTTCCAAAATATCTATCAATTCTTGGGCAATAATAATCGAACTATCTAATTTTTGTTGCTTGTAATAAGTCATATATTGTTTTTTCAATACCTTATTATACATTACCGAAGGCGTAAAAAGATAGATTTTATCTTCTTCTTTTTTCATCTTCGCAAACTCAACAATGTCCTTTTTTAACATTTTTTTTGAGGCTTCAAAAATAGTATGTGCCTCGTTATATTTTTCGTGTTTTAAGTAAAAATCAGCAAAATTTTCTTTCCAATAAGCCAATGAAAAACTATTGCCTTCAGGTGTTTTTTTGTATATATGTGCGAGGCTATCGGTTTTGAGGTAATATTTTTCAGATTCTTTAAAACCATAATCACCATTTTTTTTATCCAATGCGTCAGCATAATCGCGACAAGCATCATACAAATCACTTATGCTTGTATTTTTTTGTTTTTGCCTCCACTCAAAAATAAAAGTAGTTAATTCAAGTTGTTTTTTTATATTTTTTTCTTTTTTATAAAAATCATTTAATTCTTTCAAATAACTAAAAAAAGTTTCGTTATGAAGTTGATTATTTTCAAACATTTTAACTATTTTTTCGTGTATTTTTTCGTGTTCATCTTTTCGTTTTCCAAAAAAATTAATCAAACTTTCATACAAAAGTGCTTTGGTATAATATTCGTTTTTTGTCTTTTCTTTTTCGTTTTTCAAGGCTTGTGCTTGTACTTCTTGTGCCAATTTGATAGCCTCGTCTATTTTATTATTTTTAGATAATTCTTTGATTTTGCTAAAATCATTTTCGTATGATGTTTCTTGTATTTTACCCTTTTTGATAGTAAAAGAATTTTGAATAATAGTTAGTCCTTTTTTAGCCAATAATTCTTCATCTATTTTGGTGAGTGGATTATCAGAACATAAAATAGTTTTTAAATCGGGTAAATTTATCAAATATTGAGACAATTCTTTGATTTCATTTCCTCTAAAATCTATTGTTTTTAATTTTGTCAGTTTTGTAATTTCTTTTGGAATTTCTGTGAGTTTATTTTTTTCATATCTTAAATAAACTAAATTTTTGAGTGTAAAAATTTGAGTAGGAAAACTCAAAAACGGATTGTTAGAAATATCAATTTCTGTTATATTTTCTAATTTATCCAAAGAATTAGGCAATTTTTTGAGTTGATTTTCCCTCAATTCTAAATTTTCTAAAGTTTTAATATTTCCTAATTCATCAGGAATTTCTATCAAATTGTTATATGAAATACGTAAATTTTGCAAAGCAGGCATTTTTCCTATTTCTTTGGGGATTTTTGAAATATTACAAGCCACAAAAGAAATATATTTTAATTTTTTTGCATTTTTGATAGCCGCAGGAATAGTCGTAAATTGTTTTGCTTCGTTGCATCTCAATTGTTCCAAATGTGGCAACGAAAAAAGTTGGTCGGGCAAAGTAATAAGCGGATTTTCTCCACAGGTAATTTCTGTCAAATTTTTGAGTTCACCAATCCATTCAGGAATTTCTTTTAAATTATTTCCTCCAATAGATAAAAATTGTAAATTTTTGAAATCTTTGATTTTTTTTGGTAATTCTGTTAGGTTTTGTTGTGCTAAACTCAATTTATACACTTCCAAAGGCGTTTCAGAAGCATCTGCCAAACTCTTAAAAAGTTTTCTTTTTTGTAATTCTGAAAAACTTAATAAAGTTTGTTGTGCTGATAAATTAAGAGCAAAACAAAAAAACAAAAAGAATAATAATTTTTTTTTCATATTTTTACTAATATTTGAAATATTTTTTGAGAAATAAAAAAGAACAATGACAAATCTACTTATTTTTTTCTAAAAAATCAAAATTATTATGAATAAATTTGAAAAAATATCCATATAACCTTATCCGAAAGCGAAAAATAGATAACTCTTAACATAAAACCTTTTGCTAAGCAAATACTTTTTATAAAAAAAATGTGTAACTATTTAACGTAAGTTTGGGATAAAAACGATAAAAAATCTAACTCTTTTATAATTTTAGTGATGTAATGAATTTTTAAAAAGAAAAATAGAAAAAAATGATATTGTGTAATTTCAATCCTAAACGTTGAAATCCTCTGAAAGAAAATTCTCTCAATTTTCACTGAAATTATCAGAATACCATATTATTTTAAACATTTTTCAAAAACGAGGTCTGTACCGAAGTGTACGAAGGTCTGACCTCTTTTTTTGAAAAATTACACACTCTTTTGAACTATTGTTATCCCAAACTCACGTAATTTTATTCATTTTAAAAAAAAATAAAAAAAATATTCAAAAATATTTGGAATTTAAAAATATAGGTTTTACCTTTGCACTATCAATTAAGAAGTGGTATAAATCATTGCTTCCAAAAATGCGAAAGTAGCTCAGTTGGTAGAGCGCAACCTTGCCAAGGTTGAGGTCGCGAGTTCGAGACTCGTCTTTCGCTCTAAAAGATTATAAAAAAAAGCCCACAAAAAAGGGCTTTTTTCATCTTTTATTTTTGCTGAAATGGCGGAATAGGTAGACGCGCAGGACTTAAAATCCTGTGAGACTTAAATCTCGTGTGGGTTCGATTCCCACTTTTAGTACAATACAAAAGCTACAAAAGTTATTTTTTGTGGCTTTTTTTTATGAATTTTGTTTATAAAATTCTTTTTGTAATTTTTTTTATTTCTATTAAAAAAAACATTACCTTTGCGTTCAATTTTAAGCATTACATAAATATATGAAAAATATTGCTCAAGAAATAGCTAAATATCTTTTAGAAATTTCTGCTGTTCAATTTAGTTTTAAACAACCTTTCAAATGGAGTTCAGGTTGGCTTTCTCCTATTTATTGTGATTGTCGATTGACTTTATCTTATCCAATCATACGCAATTTTATTACAGATTCGTTTGTAGAAATTATCAAAAATAAATATCCTCACACGCAAGCCATCGCAGGCGTAGCCACCGCAGGTATTCCACAAGCGGCTCTAATTGCTCAAAAATTAGATTTACCTATGTTATATGTGCGTGCAAAAGCCAAAGAACATGGCAAGGAAAATTTGATAGAAGGAAAAATAATAGAAAATCAAAAAGTAATTGTGATTGAAGATATTATCTCGACAGGCGGCAGTTCTTTGTCTGCAGTCAAGGCTTTGCAAGAGGCAAAAATGGAGGTTTTAAGTACATTAGCCATTTTAAGCTATGGTTTCGAAACGGCTCATCAACAATTTAAAGAGCAAAATATTAATTTAGATACATTGAGCGATTATATTTATTTGATTAAAGAATACGCAAAAAAAGAAGAATTATCAGAACAAACTATGGCTTCTTTATACGAATGGCGAAAAAAACCAAGTGATTGGAAAGGAATTTAAACAATGGCAAACAATACAAATAATATCAAAGGAGGAAGTGGTTTTGATTCTTTAATGATAATTTTATATTTAATATTGATTGTGTTTGGTTGGCTCAATATTTTTGCCGCCGAATATGACGCAAGTACAGGAAAATCTATGCTCGATTTTTCCTTGGTATCCACCCGACAATTATTGTTTATTGGTACTGCATTGATTATTATTTTGGTCATCTACACGATTGATTATAGTGTTTTTGATACATACTCCTTTCTTTTTTATGTTGGTGCTTTATTTTTTTTATTATTAGTTTTGATTTTTGGAAAAGAAATCAAAGGCAATCGTTCTTGGTTAGCAATTGGTAGTTTTACTTTGCAACCTTCTGAATTTGCAAAGTTTGCTACGGGTTTAGCCTTAGCAAAATTTTTGACTATATCAGGCAATATCAACAAAAAACGCGCATTTATTAGTGATACTGCCTTTGGCGTACCTGTTTTTTTGTTTGAATTATTAAATCCTGTTTTGCGTTCTACCTTGATTATTATTGGAATCCCTGCGGTTCTTATTCTTTTGCAAGGTGATGCCGGTTCTGCGATGGTTTTTAGTGTTTTTATTTTGGTTTTGTATCGTGAGGGCGTGTTACCTGCGTGGGTTTTGACTTCGTTATTTGTCGTGATTAGTTTGTTCGTTTTATCTTTATTTATTCCTGCGGACAAAATTTTACCTTATCTAATTATTCCACTTTTGTCTGTTGTTTTATTGATTCTTTTATTAAATCCAAAAAAATCTTATCAGAGTGTTTTATTTACATTGATAGTAGCCACTACTTTGGTAATTTATATCATAAGTGCCAAATATATTTTTGATAATGTACTCAAAAAACACCAAAGAGAACGAATTATGGTTTTGATTGATAACGATATTGACCCTGCGGGGCAAGATATTCGTTATAATCTCAAACATTCAAAAATAGCGATTGGTTCAGGTGGTTTTTTTGGAAAAGGCTTTATGCAAGGCACACAAACCAAACTCAAATACGTCCCTGAACAAAGTACAGATTTTATTTTTTGTACTGTTGGAGAAGAATATGGCTGGTTTGGTAGTTTTTTATTGATAGGAATTTATTTATTGTTATTAAATAGATTATTATTTTTAGCAGAACGACAGAAAGATAAATTTGCACGCATTTATGGTTATTCAGTGGCTTCTATTTTGTTTTTTCATTTTATGATTAATCTTTCGATGACTATTGGTTTGTTTCCTGTGGTCGGAATTCCTTTGCCGTTTTTGAGTTATGGTGGTTCGTCTTTGTGGGCTTTTACTATTTTATTGTTTATTTTTCTTAAATTAGACGCACACAGAGAACAACAAATGGTTAGGAAGTAAGAAAAAATTTGTGGCGATTGTTGAGAGATTTTTTTTAATAAAGATTTTGGATAGTGCTATAAATGTAATGTTTTTGTCTTTTTGAGCGAAGCGAAAAATATACTTTTTCATTCACAAAACGCCTTTAACAAGCAGTTGCTTCACTTCGTTCAGCAGGACAAAGTATTACATTAACAGAACTACCAGATTTTGTAACTATTTAGGTATGGTTAATGAAATTATTATTTTGAATTTCGTGCAAGCGTAGACGCTTGCACGAGATACTCACTGGTGCAAGCGTCCACGCTTGCACCAAAATAACCAAAATAGTTACAAACAATGTAATAAAAGTATAATTTTTGCACACTAATTGATATATGAAACAACAACTATCTCTTACAATATTTTTTATATTTATTTCTTTATTTTTCCAAATATTATTTGCTCAAACAAACGATTTTAGTAATCCACAAATTATTAATGAGGAGAATTTGAATAAACTTTTTGGTAAAAAAGTACTTGTTTTTCTGGATAAAACTAATAAAATGAGTTTCAAAGAAATAAAAAAACAAAAATTTGATTCTCTTCATTCCCATTCAAAAGATAAAGATAGATTTATAGTATCAACTGATATCACTCATTGGTATCAATGGACGATAGAAAGCCAACTAAAATATGATATGAATGTATTTTTAGTTTTAGGATATTTGTCTAACATTGAGGTCATTGTCGAATATCAAAACGATACGACAATTGTTAGAAAAACAGGGGTTGATATTCCTACTTCTTTGCGAGATATATCGCTTTCAAACTCATCTGTGCGTTTATTTTTGCCTAAAAATAAAAAAATAAAAATATGGGTAAAAGCCAATAATCAATATTTTGATAGACAAATTATTTTTAGATTTGGAGATGTCGAAAAATTTATTTTAAGAAAAACAGATAGCTATTTTTATCAAGCACTTTTGCATGGGGCTTTGTGGATGCTTTTTTTGTATAATCTTATATTTTATGTCATCAACAAAGACAAAACTTATTTGTATTATTTGATTTATATTCTTGTTTCTAATTTTTTGATTTTATTTACGTCTTTTCCCGAAAAATTTTATACAGGCGAATTGATACCTTATTTTTATTATATTTATTTTGGTTTATTGGGCAATATTGCCATTTGGTATATGATGTTTGTCCGACATTTTACACAAACCAAAAAATATACTCCTCAAATAGATAAATGGTCTGTTAGATATTTAACTTTTAGAATTTTTTGGATTATATCTATTTTAACACTGTTTGCCTTAGGTGTGTTTCGTTTTGATACTACAAATTGGACAGTTAGTCTTACTATTATTGTTGATATTTGTTTTGGTATTTTTATATCTTTGAAAAAAAATAAAAAAGAAAATCAAGAAGATAAATTAGATAAAAAAGTAAATGTATATCTTTCTACGGGAAGCCTTTGTTTGTTTTTAGGAGGCGGACTTTCTACTACTTTGCCTCCTTTGGGTATTTCAGGCTCTTTTTATATTGGAAGTTGGGAGTTTTCTTTTTTTGAAATAGGTTTATTTCTTCAACTTTTTATTTTTTCTATCGGATTAGGCATTAGAGCAAAAGAAATTGAGAAACAAAAACAAAAAGCCTTAGAAAAAAATGAAAAATTAGTACGCGAACAAAACGTAGTTTTGGAGCAAAAAGTAACAGAAAGGACACAACAAATTGAAAAACAAAAAAATATTATCGAACAAAAAAATGATGATATTATTTCCTCTATCAATTATGCCAAACGTATTCAAACGGCTTTATTGCCTAAAAAAGATAAAATAGAAACTTATTTGCCTGATTTATTATTGTTTTATCAACCTAAAGATATTGTTTCAGGAGATTTTTATTGGTTTACACAAATTGAAAATGAAAGTTTTTTAGTCGTGGCAGATTGCACAGGGCATGGCGTACCGGGAGCATTTATGACTGTGATTGGTGAAAATTTATTAGAGCAAATTATTTAGACTTTGGACAAAAATACAATGGTGTGCAAAATGATTACAAAAATTTTATATATTTTTTACATTTTTGAGGGCTTTTTTAAGGATTATTTTT
>RDXZ01000147.1 GCA_004293265.1 Bacteroidota bacterium
GGAGAAGGTAGCCCATCAATTTTTCCGCCTTTGGCAAATTCAGACTATTTGATGAGCAATACCACACGCGCTATCAAACAAATTCATTTTGGATTGAGTTCGAAAATCGTTGTCAATGGAAAAACCTATCAAGGCAATATGCCTGCAAGTGGTTTAAGCCCTCAACAAATTGCAGATGTAATGAATTATATCACAAATAGTTGGGGAAATAAAAATAAAGAAGTTATTAAATTAAAAGATGTAAAAAAAAATTTGGAAAAAAAGTAAAAATATAAAAAAAATACTTATTTTTGCACAAGAAAACTAAAAATCAACAAAAATAAAAAAAATTTTGAAAAAAAAATCACAAAAAATTTGAATTATTTTTTTGTTTTTTATAAGTTTGTGCTTTAATTAATAAAATAGCAAAATTTTAGAAATAAAAAGCATCAAAAAACACTTAAAAATCTTTGAACTAAATTTTTTATTCCTTTACAAATTACAATGGAAAAACGTTCTCCAAATTTAATCACTATTGCATTAGGTGCATTGTTAATCATCGCATTAGTAGCCATCGGAATTATGGCAAGTACACAAAGTAAAACAAAAACAAAAGAAAAACAAGCAAAAAAAACTATTGATAGTTTGGACAGAACTGTTAGTCAATTTAGTGGACAAATTGATAGTTTGAACAAAGTAGCTGCTGACTTGGACAAACAAGTTGATGACTTAGTTTCTCAAAAAGACAGACTTATCAAATCAAGAGATTCTGTTCAAAAAATATTGGCTTTTTCTTTGGCAAATGATAGAAATTCAAAAGCAAAGGCAGTACAATTAGAAAAAAAATTGAAAGAATTGCAAACTAAATTGGACGAAGTGCAACGTAAATACGACGAAGCAGTCGCAAACAGTGGTGCTACTGATACTGAATTGCGTAAAAAAGTTGAAAGCTTAATCGCTCAAAATAGAAACTTGCAAACTGAAAATGAAAGGTTACAAACCGAAATCTCAAAAGCAACAAGTAATGCTGATAATCGTACTGCATTATTTACAAGAGGATTGACCGCTGTACCAGGAGAGTTAGCCAAAGGTAAATTTGAGCCTTCTAAAAGATCTCAAAACATCGATAGAGTGCAAGCATCTTTTGGTTTGAGCCGCGCTCCAAAACCAACAGAATCAGTAATATTCAAAGTATTTGATAACACAGGAAAAGAAATTGCTATCAAACCAAAATATCGTAACGAATTGAATGCACCTGCAAATCCTACAAATGTAAAAGTAATTTTAGAATTTGAAAAAGGATTTTTAGCACGCAAAGATGAAGGCGTATATAATGTACGTGCTTACTTGACTGACGTAAATAAAGGCGTTGAAAACCAAGAGATTGGTAGCGCTCCTTTTACAATAGATTAATTTTACTTTCAATCATATATCAAACGTTAAAAATTTTTAAAAAAAATTTAGCGTTTGATATAACAAAAAAATCATTAATTCGTTTTTATTTATAAAATTATATATTCACAAAACCCCTTTTTAATTTGGCTAATTTAAGAAATAACGATAGAAATTTCAATAGAGGTAGAAAAGAAGAACCTTTTCGAATCAATATGCTTATCAAAGTATCACAAGTACGCTTAGTTGGCGAGAATATCACGCCCGGCGTTTATTCTATTGAAGACGCTTTAAAAATAGCAAACGAACAAGAATTAGACTTGGTTGAAATTGCTGCTACCGCTACGCCGCCCGTTTGTAAAATTATAGATTATTCTAAATTCAAATACGAACATAAGAAAAAACAAAAAGAAATAAAAGCTAATTCCGTCAAAGTTGTGGTAAAAGAAATTCGTTTCGGACCAAATACTGATGACCACGATTTTAATTTTAAACTCAATCACGCTAAAAACTTTTTGTCGGAAGGCTGTAAAATAAAAGCCTACGTACATTTTGTTGGACGAACTATTGTTTTTAAAGAACGTGGTGAAGAACTCTTATTGCGTTTTGCACAAGGGCTTGAAGAAGTTGGAAAAGTTGAACAAATGCCTAAATTAGAAGGAAAAAGAATGTTTTTGTTAGTCAATCCAAAAGGTGGATTAGCAAAATCAGATAAAAAACAAGACAAAAATCCGCAAGAAAAGACAAAAAAATCTTCTGAAGAAAAGGGCAAAGAAAATAAAGAAGGAGAATAAAAACCACATTTTATATTACATAAGAAAAATATCAAACTTTTATGGGCAATAAAAAGACGAACGATAAAAAAAATGAAGTATCTTTTCCAAAAGAAACTTATATGTATTGGTTTGAAAGTATGATGTTACAACGCCGATTTGAAGAAAAAGCGGGACAACTATACAATCGTCAAAAAATTAGAGGTTTTTGTCATCTTTATATCGGACAAGAAGCAAGTGCATCAGGAGCAGTTAGCGCTTTAAGACCTGATGATAATTGGATTACTGCCTATCGAGATCACGGACAACCACTTGCCTTGGGAACTTCTCCCAATGGTATTATGGCGGAATTGATGGCGAAATCTACAGGAGTTTCTAAAGGAAAAGGTGGCTCAATGCACCTTTTTGATAAAGAAAAGAATTTTTTTGGTGGACATGGAATCGTAGGCGGACAAGTACCTTTGGGTGCAGGAATTGCTTTTGCTGATAAATATTTGGGAAATGACAACGTAACTATTTGCTATATGGGTGACGGAGCAGTGCGACAAGGAGCATTACACGAGGCTTTCAATATGGCGATGTTATGGAAGTTACCTGTTATTTTTGTCATCGAAAATAATGGTTATGCGATGGGAACTGCCGTAGCACGCAGCTCAAACGTTACAGACCTTTATACATTAGGTGAAAGTTATGATATGCCTTCGGAGGAAGTTGATGCTATGGCGGTTGAAAACGTACATAATGCTGTTTCACGTGCCGCAGAACGCGCTAGGGCAGGAGAAGGACCGACTTTGTTAGAGTTCAGAACCTATCGTTATCGTGGACACTCTATGTCTGACCCTGCAAAATACCGCACAAAAGAAGAAGTAGAGCATTATAAAAATTTAGATTCTATTGAGCAAGTGAGAGCAACAATTTTGAAAAATAAATTTGCTACTGAAGCAGAATTGCAAGCCATTGAAGATAAAATTATCGAAGTAGTAGAAGCATCTGTTGAATTTGCAGAAAATTCTCCTTATCCTGATGTGTCAGAAGTATATAAAGATGTTTATGTGCAGACTGATTATCCGTATATTATGGAATAAAATTTGTTATTTTTTTTTATAGAAATAAAAAATAAGCCTGAAAAAAATATTTTAGGCTTGTTTTTATTTTTTATTTATATCCAAAAATCAAAGCATCATTTGTTAGCGTTTTAAAACCAAAATTTGCAAGGATTTCGGCTGTTTTTTTCATTGTGATTACTTCTTCGTGTACTTCAATAAACAAAGTATTGACGTTTTTTTGGATAATATTCATGGTTAATTCATCTTCTAATATCCATTTTTCTCCTCCTTCTATGTCTATTTTTAGTATATCAATTTTGGAAAAATTATATTTTTCCAAAATATTTTGAATAGTCAAACCTTTGATAGTTTGAGTACTTTTTTGAGCGTTTGGGCGTGCCGCAAAAGCCCAATCTCTACCATCTCTAAAATTTTCCTCAATCATCAAATCTTCCTCAGTTATCCAAAAAGCATTGTGCTGTAAATAAATATTTTTATAACTATCAACTGAATTATTTAATTCTATGTTATGTTTTAAAGATAAAAAATTATTTTTTTCTGCTTCTATGCAAACCATAGTCGCCTCAGGATAATTTTGTTTGAAATATAAACTTGCACAACCAATATTTGCACCAATATCAATGATAACTTTGGGATTAATATTATTAGAATATTTTTGATAGTTTTCGATTAATGATTGATAATCTTTTTTGATAAAAATTTCTGTAAAAACGTGAAAATCACTTGTGTTTTTACGAAGTAATAGCTTCAAATTGTTGGTCGGATTATATAAAACTACATCATTTTCATTGGTTTCAATGGTGTAATTATTATTTTTTGAGAAAATTAAAACCTCTGATAGTGCTTCCTCGTTTGTTTTTACATCTGGTAATTCGAATGTCATAAAATTATCTTTTTTTCGTTTATAACATCACAAAGTCAAAAAATGTTCTCAAAAAAATATTTTATTTTCATATCATTTCAATAAAAAAATATATCCATAAAAAAAAACTATATTTTTTTAATTATTTTTTATAAAATTATAAAAAAAACCAATTTATTTTCTTAATTTTGCGTTTTAGAGTAAACAATAATAAAAAATCATATAAATAACAAATATTATGTTGCGTGTTTGGGATAATTTTTTAGACTTTCTTTCAAAATATAATTTTGTAAAAACTACCTCAATTTTAGATGTTTTTGTCCATATTGGACTGATTTTGTCTTTGTGTGTGGTTGGAATTATGTTGCTTTTTATGTCATTTTTACCTGCGTGGACGCATCACGGAGATACAATTACAGTGCCTAATATGGTAGGAATGAAATTAAATGATGTAAAAAGATTTTTAGATTC
The DNA here is from genome assembly GCA_004293265.1 of Bacteroidota bacterium. Classification (GTDB taxonomy): domain Bacteria; phylum Bacteroidota; class Bacteroidia; order Cytophagales; family Microscillaceae; genus RDXZ01. The sequence goes on from RDXZ01000147.1 coordinate 4,545, forward strand.
TAAAAGTTTAGATTATGAAATTGATAGCGTTTCTACTATTTCATACAAAGATGCTTCTTTAATTACTTTTGCACAAATTCCTGAGGCGGGTTTACGAGTCAAACAAAGCCGAAAAATTAGACTAAATGTCAATCCAAATGTATTTCCAAAAGTGAAAGTTCCATTCGAAATTATTGGTTCGCCTTTTATTGATGTTGTTAATACTATCAAAAATGCACGTTTAGAAATAGGACGTATTCAATACAAGCCTTATGAAGGAAAAAATGTAATTTTAGAAATCACAGTTAATGGTAAAAAATATACATCAAATGCAGAATTACAAAGTGCAAATTTAATGGTTGCACACAAAAGTAAGGTCGATTTGTTGGTCGCTGATGGTTTGGGTGATGATAAATTTGATGTGCCTAATCTTGTCGGAATGACTTTGGAAGAAGCTGAAACGGTAGCAAAAGGACAAGATTTGATTATTGAAAAAAATTATGATTACAATTCTGGTGCTACTTTGGGAACCATTGTAAGACAAACTCCTACGTATTATGTAGCAGGAAATCGAGTGAGAGATGTCCAAAGTAGAGAGGTTAATAAGGTCAGACCTGGACAAATGATTGATGTTTGGATTGCAGGAAATTCGGCGGGAAGACCTAAAAAACAATTAGATAGTGCGGACTTTTTAGAGCAAAATGACAATATCAAAGATGCCAAACAAATGAAAAAAGACGCTAAAAAAGCGGCAGAAGAAGAAGGGTTTAAACTCGAAAAAAATAAAAAAAATAAAAAAGAACCTAAAAAAGATGAAACAAAAGAAAATCAAAAGTAGCCTAAAAATACTACAAAAAATAACTCTTTTTTTTACTTTTTTTATAATAACAATGAATCTTAAGGCACAATTTGAGATTGTGCCTAATCAAAATTATTATCAAGAAAAAAATAAATCAAATCGACTCAAAACTCCTCCAATTTTAACCTTACCTGTTTTTGATGATTTTTCAAATTATGTGGGCAAAGCTGATACAACCATTTGGCAACCACAACAAGGAACATTTATCAATCAAAATTTTGGTATCAATCCAATTTCTGTTGGCGTAGCCACTTTTGATGGCTTAAACCAAAACGGACAACCTTATAATTTTTCAAATGTGGTCGTGGAAGCTACGGGTTTAGCTGACCAGCTTACAAGTTATGTCATTGATTTATCTGCTAATACGCCTGCTGATTCGGTTTATTTGAGTTTTTATTACCAAAGGAGTGGGAGAGGGGAGATGCCCGATGTCAATGATTCGTTGGTTGTGCAGTTCAAAAGAAATGATAATACTTGGGTAAGTGTTTGGAAAGCAACGGGTGGTGCCAATGATAATATTTTTGCAGGTGTTAGTTTGGCTTTAAAAAATCCAAATTATTTTTTTGCAGGTTTTCAATTTAGAATACAAGCTTTTGGTCGGCTTTCGGGTATGTATGATGCGTGGAACGTAGATTATGTTTATTTAGATAAAAACAGACGCAACCAAAATTTTAGAGTAGAGGAAATTACCGCATCTAAAAATTTTAAAGGATTGTTAAAAAGATATACTTCTATTCCTATTAAACATTTTTGGGCTGATATTCCCAATCAATTAAACTCGATTGTCGAAAGTAGTATCAATAATTTGAGTGGAACAGGTTTTGACGTAATTAGTTATAAATGTGAAGTAAGAGATACTTTGAATAATAATGCTTTATTAGGAACTTTAGTCAATGTAACGCCTTTTATTTTGGGTGGAACGGCACAACAAGTCCCTATGACAGCGCCTATTGTACCGACTATTTTTCCAACTACTAAAACAAAATTAGGTTTAAAAACGCAGTTTATTATCAATTCAGGTGATAATTCTACTACAATTCAAGGAGTAGATTTAAAAAGAAATGATACGATTAAATCTTATAATCAAATTAGTGATTTTTTTGCTTATGATGATGGTTCTGCGGAATATGGGGCAGGAATTAACCAACGTTTTGGGCGTGTAGCAGTACGTTTTAGTCTTTCGGAGCCTGATACTTTAACCGATATAAAAATTCATTTGACAAAATTTGAAAAAGATTTGTCTTCTCAAACTTTTAATTTATTGATTTGGAGATGGATTGCAGACGGGAATCAAATCAAAGATTCTATTTTATATAAAGTAAATGTACCTATTCGTTATCCTACCAGAAGAAATCAATTGTTGAGCGTTCAAGATATGAAACGCACTACTATTCCAAATTTTTGGTTTCCTAAAATTATTTTGCCTGCGGGAGATTTTTTGATTGGTTGGGAACAAACTTCTAACGATAGATTGACAGTAGGTTTAGATTTTAACAATGATGCTTCCCCTTATACTTGGTTTAATGCAGGAAATCAGTGGTTAAATTGGCAACCTTCGGATAATGAAAAAGGAAGTTTATTGATTAGACCTATTTTTAGTAAAGATATTCCTACGGCTTTCGAACCAGAAAATATAACAAAAAATTGGACTATTTATCCTAATCCTGCACAAGATTTTATTCATTTATCAGGAGAATTGCCAGAAAAAATTATCATAATTGATGCCTTAGGAAAAACTTATTTTGAGAAAAATATCGAAAAAGGTTTTACCTTTGAAACAATAGATGTATCTACACTCAAAGATGGAATTTATTTTGTAAAAGGAATTTTTAATAAAAATCAATTCTATACAAAAAAAATTATTATCAATAAAAAGTAAAATCAAAAAACTAACATAAAAAATAAAATGACCTTCAAAAAAGTAATATTTTTATTTTTATTTTTTGTATTTTTTCAACAATATACAAAAGCACAAGTGTTTGGACAGCCTTATATAGCCTGTCCCGAACAACCTATTACTTTTACAAGCCCAGCCAATAGCAATTTGAGGCACGCTTGGGACTTTGCTACGGGAGATTTGTCCGCCACTCCACAAGCAAGCGTCATCAATAATTTTATGCAATTTACTTGGCGACCAGAAACAATTAAAATTCTCAAAGATGATGATGGAAATTGGTATGGATTTATAGTCAATGTTGGAGGGAATACTGGTGGGGCGAATATTTTAAGGGTTAATTTTGGCAATAGTTTGGATAATGTTCCTACTTATACACCTGTAGGTAATTATGGTTGTAGCAGTACTGTTTTTGGTTATCATCTTGAGATACTTAGACAAAATGGTAATTGGTATATGTTTTTTTCTTCTTATACAGGTACTATTGCTCGATACAATTTAGGAACTTCATTGGCTAATTTAAGTTCTACTTCTTGCACCACAGTTCTGACAGGATTACCGCCTTTTTATGGTTGTAATGTTCGTTTTGATGATGTAACTAACAAATGGTTTATGATGATTCCTCTTGAAAATCAAGCAACAGGAATGAGAGTATATGATTTAGGGAATAGTATTGAAAATACACCCGTTTTTGTTCGTTCTATTGCAGGAATAGGAGGATTTATGAATGATTTTACCAAAGATGAGAACGGACATTGGCATTTTCCTTTTAGTTTTCCTGCGGCGGCAAGGCGTTGGGGAGTAGCAAGATTTGGCACTTCCTTAGATAATGTTCCAATAGTAGATTATTATAATGGTGTTGGTTTGCCTAATCCTGTTCCTCCTTCTCCTGCTAACATTAACTTTTATTATCATAAATTTTTTAAAGACGGTTTAGATTGGTGGGCTTATGCTATTGATATTAACGGACCAATTTATAGGTGGAAGTATGGTAATAGTTTGTATAATCGTCCAACAGCAATACAAAACCTTACTAATTTTGGAATTTTGGGAAATAATGCACAACCTGGTGCAGCTTCTCTTGGTTTTGATTTATTGAAAGATGATACAAACTCTTCTTGGTATTTTTTTACTATTAACCGTAATTTTCTTAATTATACATTACCAAGTGCTAATGTAGGAAGACTTATACGGCTAAAATTTCCTAACTCGCTTAGTTCTAATCCCGTTGTAAGTGATGCCAAACCATCTTTAGATGTAAGATTTGAAACAGGAAAAAATATTATGGAATTAAAAGTCTATAATAATGATAATCGTCTTATTAATCATTATGCTGATTCTATCCGTATCAAGGACGCTGGAGTAGCAAAATTTATTTTACAAAATCAATGTTTAGGTTTGACGACAAATTTTGTAAACCTTTCTTATGGAAACTTAAATTTAGTCAATCAATGGATATGGGATTTTGGCAATGGACAAACTTCATCTGTTCCCCAACCCACTTATCAATATCCACAATCAGGCAATTACCAAGTAAAATTAATTGCCAATAACAACAATGGTTGTTCGAGTACTTTTACAAAAAATATAAGAATAAGTAAATATCCCAAAGCTGATTTTAGAATTAAACAATTAAATTGTTCGTTAGGAACGATAGATTTAGAAGATGTAAGTACTATTTCTAATTCAGAGATTGCCGATGGTGCAAAAATAGTACAAAGAATTTGGAGTTTTGGTGATGGTACTTATTGGCAGGCAGCGCCTATCAATACTACTTATATTCGCAAAGGTAATGTAACTTTACCTTCAGTTGATGGAGGTTCTCCTTTTTTAGCGAATACGATGGCTTTCGTAAGTGGACAAAAATATACAATCAGTTTGACTATTGTTGATGATGCAGGTTGTTCATCTACCACAAGCAAAGAAATTACGATGTTGAATGTAGATTTACCCAATGTTGATTTTTCTTTCCCGCTTGCGTGTGTGAATGTGCCTCTACGTTTTACAGATATGAGTAGTTTGCCTACAAATACTAATGGGCAAATTAATCAATGGAAATGGATTTTTAAAACAAACTTAGGCGTAAAATTAGATAGTACTACTTTACAAAATCCATTTTATACATTTTTGACTGCGGGAACTTATCAAGTAGATTTAATGGTTCAAAACTCAAATGGTTGTCAAAATACGATTACAAAAACGGTTGTGGTGAACAATTCTTTAACTTCTTTGTTTCAAACCAATGTCAATGGTGGCATTGCTCCTTTGCAAGTCAATTTTACTAATTTGACGGCGGGTGCGAGTAGTTTTCATTGGGATTTTGGCAATGGAATGATAAGCACACAACAAAATCCGATTGTGAGTTTTACAACTCCAGGTACGTATTTAGTGCGTTATCAAGCCCGAAATACACAAGGTTGCGGAACAATTGCTACAAAAAATATTATTGTCGGCACTCCTCCAACTGCATTAGAGCCTTTGTCTGCGATGGGTTTCAAAGTTTCTCCTAATCCTTTTGTGGATAAAATTACTATTGAAAAAAATAATTCTGAGAACGCTGAATTAGTTGTTTTAGATTTGTCAGGTCGTGAATTAAAAACATATTTGATAGATGATAATTTGAAATCAGATATATTTTTAGATGATTTGTCAAATGGAATGTATTTATTAAAAATCAGACAAAAAGGAAAAGAATTTATACAAAAAATAATTAAAAAAGGAAATTAAAACAAATACAAATGACTTTCGAGGAATATTTAATATCAAAAAAAATAAATATTGATAATTTTGAAAAAAATGAAATATTACTTTTTCAGAATTGGAAAAATATATTTGAACAAATGCACTTTGAGAGTTTTACCAATCAAAAAAAATTTCTTATTAATGATATAAGAAGAAAATATCCTCTTTAAAACAAACAAATGATTACTTTATATGTATCTTTGAGTGCTTTTTTGTTTAGCATTGGCACACTTATCGTATTGACAAAAAAAAATATTATTGTAATTTTGATGGGAATTGAGTTAATCCTGAATGCCGCAAATCTTAATTTAGTCGTTTTTGGTCAATTTGATGCTGAGCATTTGCGTGGACATACTTTTGCCTTGTTTATTACGATTGTCGCGACTGCGGAAGTAGCAGTGGCTTTGGCTATTGTTTGGTTAGTTTATAAATATTTTAAAACAGCCAATATTGATGAATTAAAAACGTTTAGTGAATAAAAAATAAGTATCTGTTCGTATTTAGTTTATATTATCTAAATGAATGAAATTATGAGAAAAACATCTTTATAATACTCAAAAAGCCTAAAATTTCTTTTAAA
>RDXZ01000148.1 GCA_004293265.1 Bacteroidota bacterium
CCGACTGAAAGGAGGAATCTTATTTTTCGTTTACAGATAGTCATTTAAAAGTAAGATTTTTCGCTTTGCTCAAAATGACAAATCTCCCAAAACCACTTTTCGATGTTTATATTAGAGATTTTAGAAATATTTTTGATACATTTAAACCCAATTAATATCTTTTTTAAGCAGTGCCAATGTATTAAATTCGGGAGAATTTTTTTCAGGTTTTAAATCATAAATCCATTCGGCTTGTTTTGGAAGGCTTAATAAAATAGATTCAATTCTTCCTGATGTTTCTAAGCCAAATTTTGTTCCTGCGTCATATACAAGATTAAATTCTACATATCTTCCACGTCTATAAAGTTGCCAATTTTTATTTTCTTGTGAATATTTTTTATTTTTATTTTTTTGAACGATTGGTAAGTAAGAAGGGATAAAAGTATTACCAATTTCTTGCACAAATTGAAATCTATTTTCCCAAGAAAAATCTTTATTTTCTTCTAATCTATCAAAAAAAATGCCACCAACTCCTCTGGTTTCGTTTCTATGTTTGATATAAAAATAATCATCAGCCCATTTTTTAAATTCGGGGTAATAAGTAGGGGAAAATTTATCGCAAGTATTTTTTAATTGTTGATGAAAAAAAACGGCATCATTTTCTTGAATATAATGTGGGGTTAGGTCGATTCCGCCACCAAACCAAGCCTTTTGTTGATTCATCTCAAAATATCTTACGTTCATGTGTATGATAGGCACAAACGGATTTTGGGTATGTAAAACGATAGAAACGCCTGTCGCAAAAAAATTACCTTCTCCAAAAGTATCTCGTTTGGCTAATATTTCGGGCATTTTTCCGCTTACTGCAGAAAAATTTACACAACCTTTTTCCCAAATATTTCCGTCTTGAAAAACGTTTGTGATTCCGCCACCTCCTTCTTCTCTCTGCCAAGTTTCAGAAGAAAATTTTGATTTTTGGTCTTCATCTTCTAAACTTTTACAAATATTTTTCTGTAGATTTTGGAAGTAATCAGTAATTTTTTTTCTTTCTAATAACATAAAAATAAATTCGTTTAATAATTAATTATGCAAAATTAAAATAAAAAATCATTATTTTGAACGAATAATCATAAAAAAATAAATACTTCTTAGAAATAACAAAAAAATACACACAAAAAAATAAAATTTTGTGTGTATTTTCTTTTATTTAAAAAATATTAGTGGTCGTGATGTTCTTCACTTTCCGCCAAACTATCACAATGAAAATTACGTCCTTTTTTGAACATAGGCATTTGAGTAGGCATACCTCCTGCTTTTGCTTGTTGCATTTTTTGGATAAGTCTTGCTCTTTCTTTCTGTATTTCATTTTGTTTTTGAACATCTTTTTCTCTGTCAAAATAAAAAGCACCTTCAATCATTGTTTTTTCTGCTTTTGCATAAATAGACAACGGATTATCAGACCACAAAACCAAATCAGCATCTTTTCCAACTTTTATGCTTCCCATTTTATTATCTAAATGTAATAATTTTGCAGGATTTAAAGTTACGGTTTTCCAAGCGTCTTCTTCACTGACATTGCCGTATTTTACTGCTTTTGCCGCCTCGTGATTCAATCTGCGAGCCATTTCTGCATCATCAGAATTGATAGCGGTAACAACATTATTCATCATCAAAAGGGCAGGATTATAAGGAATTGCGTCTTTTACTTCAAATTTATATGCCCACCAATCTGCAAAACTTGATGCACCTGCACCATGTTTTGCCATTTTGTCAGCCACTTTATACCCTTCTAAAATATGGGTAAAAGTATTGACTACAAAACCATATTTTTCAGCAATTCTCATCAACATAATGATTTCAGATTGCACGTAAGAATGGCAGGTAATAAAGCGTTTTTTTTCTAATATTTCGACCAGAGTCTCGAGTTCTAAATCGCGTCTAAAAATTGCACCTTTTGTATTTTTCAAGGTTTGATAATCTTTGGCACGTTGAAAAGCATCTTCCATTACTTGCTCAACTCCCATACGTGTTTGTGGATATCGTTCGCGCCCAAAGCTTCCTGCATTACCATTTTTTACGTTCTCACCTAAGGCAAATTTAATAAAATTAGTTTCAGGAATTAACAAATTTGCGGGTTGTTCTCCCCATTTAAACTTCACAATGGCAGATTGTCCACCAATACAATTGGCAGAGCCATGTAAAAGTTGTGCCGCAGTTGTGCCTCCTGCTAATTGTCTATACATCTGCACATCTTCACTATCCACTGCATCATGCAAACGCACTTCAGCCGAAACGGTTTGAATTTCGTTGATGCTAAATAAATTAATATGTGAATGTTCGTCAATAATTCCAGAGGTCAAATGTTTGTTAGTAGCATCAATTATTCTGACGTTATTTGATGTAAGATTTTCGCCAATTTGTGCAATTTTTCCATTTTTTACAAGTACATCAGATTTTTTGATAATACCTTCTTTTTCGTTTGTCCAAATGGTTGCATTTTTAAATAAAACATCTTCAGTTTTAGGGAGTTGTTCGTTTCCAAAAGCGACAAAAGGATAAATCACTTTTCCTAATTCTAATTTTGGGGTTTCAATTTTAGGTATTTTAGTTGTATCTGTCAAAGGTTTTGAGTAAGTTGCCTGCCAATTAAAAACTTCTCCTGTGGGCGTTTCGCCTGTTCCTTTCATATTTTTTCCATCTATCCAACCGCTCAATCGTGTTTCGCCTGTTTTTTCTTCTTGTCCTTTTTTGGCTAATTTGAAAGCCATCGAAACCATTTTATCTTTTCTGATAAATACAGGATTTACTTTTAAACTATCGCTTAATTTTTCTATTGAGTAGGCATACATATCAGGTTTTCCGATAATATTCAAGGTATAATTTTGCGTACCTAACGTCAAGTTATAACTTCCACTGATATTATTTTTTGGCATTTGAGCGTGTTCAAATCGTTGTCCATCTACCCAAGTTTCGTGTAAAATACTTTCTTTTGCAAAAATATTATCTGAAGAAATAATAAAATTAGCAAACATTCCTGTTTTCAAACTTCCGACAATATTTTCCATTTTTACCATTTTTGCGGGTGTAAAAGTCAAAGCTTTGAGGGCTTCTTTTTCGTCGAGTCCGTATTCGATGGCACGTTTTATATTTCTTAAAAAATCTGCTTTATTTTTCAAATTGGCGGTAGTAAAAGCAAAATTAATTCCCATTTTTTGTAATTGAAATGCGTTAGAGGGGGCTAATTCCCAATGTTTCATTTCTTCTAAACTTACCATAGAAGCATCAATAGGGTCTGTTACATCATATACATCAGGAAAATTGACAGGAATAATAAAACTTGCGTTGGTGTTTTTTAATTCTTGTAAACGTTGGTATTCATCTCCTTTTCCTTTGATAATATACTGCACGCCAAATTCATCACCCATTTTATCTACTCTTAATGCGTGTAAACGATGATTGAGTTCAAAAAATGAAGGTAAATTTTTATTTTTATTAAACGCTTCTAAACTTAAATTAAATTCTTTTTTTTCTTTCAAATTATTATACCATTCTGCATCTAAATAGGTTTGGCGAATGACAGCAAAATATCCCATCAAAGAAAAAGGATAGGTTTGTTGTGAACTTCCTTTATCCAACGAAAAATGAAAAGATGCTTTTCCATTCAAAATCAATTCTTGTGCTTTCGCATTTTTGAGGTTGATAAATGCACCCGAACCGCGCACAAGCCCATCGTGATGATGCGTGAGTACGTTACCAAAACCTAACTTTCTAAGTTCTGTAGCCAACATTTCATTGGGCGTAAAAACATCTACGGCATTAATTTCTGCTTTTACGGCATCGTTCCAACCAAAAGCCCCTTTTCTTTCAGATTCAAAATTTTCTCTGCCAAAACCCGTAAAATTTGGTTTTTTGCCTGCAGGCATACCCAAATCAGAATCTAAATCAATAAAAGCAGGATAAATAAACTTTCCTTGCAAATCGATGGTGGTTGCACCTTTGGGGATAGTGATATTTGCTCCCACATTTTCTATTTTTCCACTTCGGATAACAAGTGTTGCGTTGGTTATTTTGGTTTGGTAATCAATAAAAATAGTAGCATTGGTAAAAGCATACAAATTTTCTTTATCATCACGAACTCCATTGACAGGTGAAGTAACGATTTGTGCGGTAATATTGAGTATAAAACCACAAAAAAATAAAAATAATAGAACGTTTTTTTTCATTTGGAATATGAATTTAGTTTTAGTTTGCGAAGTTAAATAAAAATACTCATTTAGAAAATAGATTAGTATTTTTTTAACATAAAATCTTTAATTTAGTCATATTGATTTGTACCAATAACTTATAATTTGGATAAAAAATAGCCGTTTACCTAAGGCGTTAATTTAGCATATAAATTTTTTTATTCAAGTTTAAGGCGTTAATTTAGCATATAAATTTTTTTATTCAAGTTTAAGGCGTTAATTTAGCATATAAATTTTTTTATTCAAGTTTAGAGCGTTAATTTAGCATATAAATTTTTTTATTCAAGTTTTTATACATAATTTTGCAAAATTTTTTAAGCAATTATATATGGACATCACGAAATTTAAGTCGGGGAATTTTTTGAAACAAACAGCCTATAAAAGTTTTAGCCCCACCAAAATACATCAAACTTGGGAAATTACAGACGCTCAACTTAATCAATTACTGAGCGAGGCAAATAGATATTTAGGAGAATTAAATGGGCTTTCGCAAGTAATTCCTGATATTGATTTTTTTATTATGATGCACGTCATCAAAGAGGCAACTACATCAAGTAAAATAGAAGGAACGCAAACGAGTATAGAAGAGGCGTTGTTAAAAAAAGAAGAACTAAACCCCGAACGACGAAACGATTGGCAGGAAGTTCATAATTATATAGAAGCAATGAATCAAGCCATAGAGCAGTTAGAAAAATTGCCGCTCTCTAATCGGTTGCTTAGAAATACACACGAAACACTTTTACAAGGAGTAAGAGGCTCACAAAAAATGCCCGGTGAGTTCAGAACCAGCCAAAATTGGATTGGCGGTGCTACGCTTGCAGATGCAACATTCATACCTCCACATTACCAAGAAGTACCTGATTTGATGAGTGATTTGGAACTATTTTTAAACGATGGAGAATTATTTACACCTCATCTTATTAAAATTGGTATTGCTCATTATCAATTCGAAACCATACACCCTTTTTTAGACGGGAACGGAAGAATAGGACGATTGTTAATTACTTTGTATTTGGTAGATCAAAAAATATTATTGAAACCTACGCTTTATTTATCTGATTTTTTCGAACAAAACCGACAACTTTATTATGATAATCTAAGTATTGTACGGACACAAAACAATCTTACACAATGGCTCAAATTTTTTTTGGTGGGTGTGATACAAACCAGCCAAAAAGCTATACAAACTTTTAAAGAAATTGTGCAGCTAAGAGAAAAAATAGAGAAAAAAGACATACTAACATTGGGTAGAAAAATACCTAACGCCCAAAAATTAGTCTTACAACTCTATAAACAACCATTTATTACGATTGCTGAAATAGCAGAAAACCTTGAATGTTCTATTCAAACGGCTAATACACTTACAAAAAATTTCGTAAAACTCGGAATTTTGAAAGAAAACAAAGGATACAAAAGAAATCAATTATTTGAATTTGAACAATATGTTCGTATTTTTACTAAAAACTAACGTGAGTTTGGGATAAAAACCATAAAAAAATCTAACTCTTTGATAATTTTAGTGCAAACGTGGACGCTTGCACCAGTTAATATCTCGTGCAAGCGTCCACGCTTGCACGAGATACTATACCTAAATAGTTACAAAAAATCTAACTCTTTGATAATTTTAGTGATATAAGGAATTTTTAGAAAGAAAAATAGAAAAAAAATGATATTGTGTAATTTCAACCCTATAAATAATTGAAAACCAATTGTTTATAAATAAAAGTTATTCAGAACTCACATTAAAAACTAACAAGATGCAAAGAGAATACAAAAAATATTAGTGTCGAAAATATAAATACCAAACACACATATTTTTTTAGAAACATACATTCCTACACTAAAATATTTGAAAATATCAATATAAAATTTTATCTTTGCAAAAAAATAATCATATAAAACAAAGATAAAACAAAAATGATAGGCGAACAAATAGCAAATTATAAATTAATTGCAAAATTAGGAGAAGGAGGAATGGGAACGGTTTATGTTGGCTCACATATTCAATTGGGACGCAAAGCGGCTATCAAAGCATTGCACCCAAATTTAGTCAATAATCCACAAATTAGAGAAAGATTTAAAAATGAAGCCGCTACTTTAGCAAATATCAAACATCAAAATATTGTCGGTTTGTATGATTATTTAGAAACCACCAAAGGACTTTTTTTGATTATGGAATATGTGCAAGGAAAACCTTTGGACGAATTTATAGCACAAGTTTCGGGTCCAGTCGCCGAAGATATTGCTATTCATTTGATGTGCCAAATTTTAGATGGATTTGATTATGCACACAAACAAGGCATCGTCCATCGAGATATAAAACCTTCTAATTTATTGATTACGCCTGAGGGAGAAGCAAAAATTTTGGATTTTGGTATCGCAAAAATTTTAGATAATAGTCGTAAAAGCCTCACACAAGACGGCTCAAGAATGGGAACGGTCTTGTATATGAGTCCTGAGCAAGTGCGTGGCGTAGCGATTGACACACGAAGCGATATTTATTCTTTGGGCGTTACGCTTTTTCAGATGGTAACAGGTAAATGTCCTTACGATGAAAATAATGCTACTGAATATGCAGTATATCAAGAAATTGTCAATGTGCCTCTGCCAAGAGCCAATACGTTTTATCCAACAATTTCAGCAAAAATGCAACAAATTATAGATATTGCGACAGCCAAAAATCCAAATGATAGATTTCAAACTTGTGCAGAATTTAAAGCGGCTTTATTAGGGCAATCTAACCCAATAAACCAAACTAACCCTACTTTTATCCAAAATAATATAGGTGGAAGGCAAACCCCAAAGCCCGAAAGACTATCACAAACTGCTCCGACAGGTAATACAATTCACTATCAAAACGAAGAAAATTATACTGAAAATAACCATGAAAAAACAACTAACTACAAATTGTTATGGGGGCGAGTAAATTATTGGTTTTCGATTCTTTTGTTATTGAGTTTGGTAGGTGCAACGGCTTATGTGTTGTTGTTTAATCCTTTTCAATTGCCAATATTAGAAAAAATAGCATTTTTTGCCCCTGAAAAACCACAAAATAGAGAAGCGGCTATCAAAGAAAAATTAAAGGCGTTTTTTAATGCTATAGAAAGTCACGATTTTAATAATATCAAAGATTTTTATGCGGATAGTATAGAAGAATATTTTGATTTCAAAAATGTGGATTTAAAACCTATTCCTGACATCAAATCAGCTGCAGAAGCCTATTGGAAAACTTATGCAATAGCTGAAAAACACGAAATAGATTGGACAACTTTCAAATATGAAATTGATGAAAATCATAATCATATTGCAGAAATTACTTTTACTTATAGATTTGAAAACAAAGCAAGAAAATGGAATAGTATCAATAAAGTAAGAAATAAAATTAAATTTAATAAAGATTTACAAATATTTTCTATCGCAAAATCATAGTTTTTTTTAAAAAAATAACTAACTTTGCAAACGAAACAAGTATAAAAAATCAAAATATAAAAAAAATTATGAAATCGTATAGCGTTTTATTGTATTATTGCTACACAAAAATCGAAAAAACCGAAGATTTTAGAAACCAACATCACCAACTTTGTTTGGATTTGAATTTGAGAGGGCGAATCATTATCGCCAATGAAGGTCTAAATGGTACTATTTCAGGCGTAAGAGAAGATTGCGAAAAATATATGCAAACACTCAAAAGTGAAAAACGCTTTGAAAATATCGATTTTAAAATAGAATATACAGAAAAACCTGCCTTTCAAAAATTGTATGTCAGAGTCAAAGATGAAATCGTGCATTCGAGTTTGTCGCATATCAATCCCAATGAAAAAACAGGAAAGTATATCGAACCACAACAATTCAAAGAAATTTTAAAAGATATTGATAAAAATGAAGATGTTTTAATCCTTGATGTGCGTTCTAATTATGAACATAATGTAGGAAAATTTAAAAATGCTTTGACTTTGGATATAGAAAATTTTAGAGATTTTCCCGAAAAAGTAAAAGAATTAGAAAATTATAAACATAAAAAAATAATTACTTATTGCACAGGCGGAATCAAATGTGAAAAAGCAAGTGCTTATTTATTAGAAAAAGGTTTCGAAGATGTATATCAATTGCATGGCGGAATTATTAAATATGGCATCGAAGCAGGCGGCGAAAACTTCGAAGGAAAATGTTATGTGTTTGATGAAAGAGTAGTAGTTGATGTCAATTCGGTCAATCCTATAATAAAATCTACTTGTTTTGTCTGTGGAATAACCAGCGACAGAATGGTCAATTGTGCCAATGCAGAATGTAACGAACATGTACCGATTTGTGAAAAATGTGGTTGGGAATTAGAAGGGGCTTGCTCTAAAACTTGCCAAAATCACCCCAAAAAACGTCCATACAACGGCACAGGTTATTACCAAAAAGAATTAAATGGATATGACCCACACCAAAATTCTTTGCGAAAAAAATAAATTATTCAAAAAATAAATTCAAAAATAAGTCCATAAAGTCCAAAAAAAAATATATGTTTGTAACTGCAATTATCATTTTATTATTGAGTTTTCTTTTTCCTTTGGTAGGATATTATTTTGATTGGCAGGCAAATCAAAAAAGAAAAAAATAATTTATGGTTCTACTAAGATTTATACAAAAAACCTAACAGATATGCACTTTGTGTGTGTCCACACTAAAAGTGTGTGCTACATTGCTCAATATAAAAAAACGTATAAATTTTAGTAGAACCCAATTTATTTGAACGATAATAATTTTTTATAAATCATAAACAAAAAATATAAAATAAAAGTTGTCAAATAAACTTATCAAAATATGGAAGCAATTGTTATCTTTTTTGTGCTTTTTATTTATATTTGGGTGCGTGTAAAGTTAGGACACCACGAAACAACTGATATGATAGAAAAAAAAATGTATAAAAAAGGAATAGATTTAATAGAAGCAAAACAATACCAAAAAGCAAAAGAATTTTTTGATATAAAAATAAAAGAAAATCCAACCTCTGCCGTAACGTATATGTGTAGAGCCTCTTGTCATTATGGTTTGGGCAATGTATATCAAAGTATTTTTGATGCCGAAAAATCTATTACTTTCCAAAATACTTTACCAGAAAATTATTTGTTGTTAGGAAGTGCTTATTTTGGACTGAAAGATTATCAAATGGCAGTCGAAGAATATGAAAAAGCAGTTTGGTTTTCTCGCGAGCAAAATATTGAAGCACTTAAATTTAGAGGTTTATGTTATTATTATTTGGGTAATTTTGAAAAAGCAAAATATAGTTTTCAAAGAGCCTTAAAAAAAGGAGATGAAGAAAGTAATTTTTATTTGTTAAAAATAGAAAGAAATGAAAAATTTGTAATTTAATGAATGTTAAAAA
The DNA here is from genome assembly GCA_004293265.1 of Bacteroidota bacterium. Lineage (GTDB taxonomy): Bacteria > Bacteroidota > Bacteroidia > Cytophagales > Microscillaceae > RDXZ01. The sequence goes on from RDXZ01000148.1 coordinate 9,595, forward strand.
TATTTTTAAACACGCATAAATCACAAAAAACTCCTGAGTAAATCATTTATAATTCCATAAAATATAAAAAAATAATTTTTTTTTGAACAAATACTAACATATTTTTTGTTATATAATTATGTTAGAAAATATTATACAAACAGAACGTTTGATTTTAAGAGAATTTACGCTCTTAGATGATGAGTTTATCGTTAAACTTCTAAATACAAGCGGTTGGTTGTATTTTATTGGAGATAAAAATGTAAAAAATAGCGTAGATGCCAAGTATTATTTAGAAAATACACCTCTCAAAAGTTATAAAGAAAACGGATTTGGCTTATCTTTGATAGCCTTAAAAGATTCGCTCTTGCCGATAGGTATGTGTGGATTGGTCAAAAGAGAAAGCCTTGATTATCCTGATATTGGTTTTGCACTTTTAGATGAGTATATGGGCAAAGGCTATGCTTTTGAAATTGCTCACGCCACTATGATATATGCCAAAGAAATTTTAAAAATATCAAAAATATTAGCAATTGCCACTCCTGATAACAAATATTCTATTCAATTGCTCAAAAAAATTGGACTTACTTTCCAAAAAATGATAATTTTGCCTCACAACAGCGAAGAAATTATGCTTTTTAGTACGATTTAAAACTTTTTAATTTTTAATATCCATTGTAATTTTTGGTAGTGTTACAAATATAATATTTTTGTCATTTTGAGCAAAGCGAAAAATATGCAATTTTGTTTACCAAACGCCTTTCAACAAGCAGTTGCTTCACTTCGTTCAGCAGGACAAAGCATTACATTAACAGCACTACTTAATTTTTTTATATTATTTTTTGCTTGAAAATTATTGAAGAATAACAAATAATTTAATAAAATATTGTTAAAAAATCTTATTCTTTGTGATAATATTTTAATAATTTTCGAATTTATTTTTTATTGTTTTGTTTTTTTATATTTTTGCAAGATTAAGAAATTATTAAATAATTATTATATAATCTAC
>RDXZ01000149.1 GCA_004293265.1 Bacteroidota bacterium
GCCCAAACCAACGCCTTTTCCACTCTCCGAGTGGTGAAGTCTGGAGACTTCTATTAATACAGAGGCACAAGTTTCCGCTGCGCTCAAACTTGCGCCAGTATTTTATTTTTTTTATTTTAGAATATACTTAAGCCAGTTGGGGGACTTCTATTAATACAGAGGCACAAGTTTCCGCTGCGCTCAAACTTGCGCCAGTATTTTATTTTTTTTATTTTAGAATATACTTAAGCCAGTTGGGGGGTATAAAAAAGAAAGTTTTTTTTACTTACACTTACGACCAGTTTGCTGATTATTTTTTTGGGTAATACATTTTGTTAACTATTGTTTCTTTCTTTCCCTTAGATTTATAAAAGTAACCTGTAGTAATCTCTATTTCAGGCTCATCACCATACAAGTATATATTTGATGGATAACGTAAATCAAAATTACCTATCGAGTGTTTCTCCATACATTCTTTGAATTGCTCAGAAACAAAAAACCTACACGCCTCAGAAGACTTTATTTCTCTCATTGGAAAAATATCATAAGGTATCACAAAATCCTTTTTAAAAAATAAAGTATCAGCATAAATATGGTCACCAGTATCTTTGGTAACACTCAAATAATCTTCAAATGACTTTATAGGGATTTTAGGTTTCTTTTTTCCATACAAAAACTCAAGTTTTGTTTTATCATAATCAATTTTATCATAACAATCAAAATCATTGATAGACAACAAAAAATGGTCTGCTGATACTACTTCACGACTATGGTGCCCCTTTATAGTAATAGGAAAAAAATAATGTTTTGGCATTTTTAGTTCTTCTTCTATAATTTTTCTCAATTTTGGACTGACTATAACCCCTGACATTGGGGATATAAAATCAAGAGGTTTTCTTTTTTTGTTATAATCTATAAAATACAAACGAGAAATTTTATCAGGAAAATTATTAGCATAATAATCTAAATTATTACCAATTTCGTAATACTCCTCATCTTGATCGCCATCAAAACCAACCACCATGTCACTTGTGCTAAATTTGTAATATTTCATTTTGATTTTATTTTTTCTGCCGTTGGTATGTCGAAAAGTGCAGTAAAATCTAAATTTATTTTACGATTTTAGTTCTGCACTTTTCGTCCACCACCAACTTTTATTTATTCAACATCTTTTTTATTTTTTACAAAAGTATCTATTTTTTTGAACAAATCAAAATCTATAAAAAAAAATGTAGTTGCTGTAAAAAAAACATCTCTATTTATTGTTACAAATATGTCATTTTTGGTACATAAATATTCATTTTTATTGAAATTTCAAGCATTTGTTTGTAATATTCTAAAAATAAACTAATTTTGTGCTAAAATTTCACCAATCTATATTTTTTATGCAAACAAATCGCCTTCTTACTCATTATCAAATTAAGCGTATATTAGGCAAAGGTGGTATGGGAACTGTCTATTTGGCACTCCAAACACAAGTCAATCGTTGGGTCGCTATCAAAGAATTGTTGCCTGAATTGAGTAAAAATAAACAAATCAGAGAAAGATGTAGAAACGAAGCATCTTTGATGGCTAATCTTTCTAATCCAAATATTGTGGCTCTTTATGATTATATCGAAACCCCCGAAAGTGCTTATTTGATAATGGAATATGTAGAAGGAATTTCTTTAGATGCTTATTTGAAAGGCGTGAGCGAAGGTGGATTGAGTTCTCAAAAATTAAAAGATGTTTTTTCGCAAATTTTAAACGCTTTTGTGCATGCACACGAGGCAAATATTGTCCATAGAGATATAAAACCTTCTAATATTTTGATTACTGCCGAAGGACTTGTAAAAGTAACTGATTTTGGAGTAGCCAAAAATATTGAAAATGATGAAAAAGGACTTACGCGAACAGGTATGCGTTTGGGAACGATTTATTATATGAGTCCCGAACAAGTAAAAGCCTTGTCTATTGATTATAGAAGCGATATTTATGCTTTGGGAGTTGTTTTGTATGAACTTTTGACAGGCTCAAATCCTTATCTTAATATTCAGGCTGAGTATGATATTTTTCAAAAAATATTATTTGAACCTTTGCCAAGATTGAGAGAAGTTTTGTTTGAAGAAAATGAATTTTATCAAAAAATAATCGACAAAGCCACCGCCAAAAATCCTTCTGAAAGATTTAAAAATACCACTGATTTTTTGAAGGCTTTTGAAGGAAGTTTGACATTCGAAACCAATCAAAATTTTACAAAAACTTGGGGACAAAACCAAAAAAATGAAAAAAAAAATGAACCTTTTGTTACAATAGAATTAAAATATCCCGAAGAAAAACCAAAAAAAGAAAAAGAAATTTTAGTGTTGGATAATTTTTTTGGTATTGTAAGCAATAAAAAAATATGCTATTTTGAAGGAAAAGATTTGTTCGAAAAAGGTACACAAAAAGAAATTTCAATCAAAAAAATTATTGGTTGTGAATTGCAGACGCATAGAGAAATTCCTTCAGGTTTGTTTTTGTTGGTGGTTGCGATACCTATTTTGGTGTTTTATTTTAGTGTTTTTACATTGGTTTTTTCAGGAACGTTATTTTTTTTGAGTGCGATTTGTTTTTTAGAATATCCTACTTTGATATTATTGACAGAAGAACAAAAAAAGATAAAAATGAAAGGCTGGGCTTGGCATTATCGTTCTGCGACTGATTTTTGGAGAGCCATTAATAAAATATTAGTCCAAAAAAATATTTAAAAAAATGAAAAAAATGAAAAAAATGAAAATTATTTTTTCATAAAATATGTTATTATTTAGATTGTTTGAGTAAATTTTGCTCATTTAGATTTTGAGTTTTGATTGTAGATATACTTTATTTCCAATAAATTACGATTTATTATTTTTTATTATTTTTAATTCCTATTTTTTATTATTTTAATTCCTATTTTTTATTATGAAAACAACATTTATTATCGGAAATTTATTTTTCCAAAAAATTACAAGCATTTTAAGTATCATCATACTTTCTCTTATTAGTTTCAATGTCAATGCACAACTTTTGAACGAAGGATTCGAAGGTGCTACTTTTCCACCTGCAAACTGGATACGTGCAAATCAATTTGGAAATACTGCCAGTGGTTCGTGGAGTGCGGCAAGTGCTACTCCTCCTAATTCTGCTAATGCAGTGGTTTTTGGTAGCAGTGGAAATCCTACTAATCTGATGCACGAAAAATTTTTGATAACGCCACAACTTACTCCCAATGCCAACAACAATGTATTGAGTTTCAAATTAAGAAGGGCGGCTTCTGTACCTCTTTTTGGTAAAATATCGGTGCGTGTAAGTACAAATGCGACACAAAATTTATTAGCGAATTATACTGAATTAGTAAATTATACAGAAAGTTCTTCGAGTTTAAGCAGTACATTGGGCGTTTTTACGACTTTGACTTTAAATTTAAGTGCTTATAACAACCAAAATATTTATATTGCTTTTGTTTGGGTAGGCAATGGAGATGGTGGTTTTTATTTAGATGATGTGCAAAATATTCCGCTTGCGACTGCATCAGGTCCCGCCATCAATATTACAAGCAATGCCAACAATATCAATAATGGAAGCACAACCACCGCCACCACCAATAACACAAATTTTGGTATTGTCAATATCAATTCGAATGCTGTTGTCAAAACATTTACAATTCAAAGTACAGGAACAACTGCTTTAAATTTGACAGGTAATCCACTTGTGAGCATCACAGGCGCGGGTGCGAGTTCATTTTCAGTTACACAAAATCCTACTGCAACTATCAACAATGGTGGTTCTTCGACTTTTGATGTTACAATGGCAACCAATGTGGGCGGTGTTAAAAATGCGACTCTTACCATTGCCAATAATTCTAACAATGCTCCAAGTTATACGTTTGCAATTCAAGGCAATATCAATGTTCCTTCGCCTTTTATCACTATGACAGGCAATAACACAAACATTGCAAATGGTGCAACAACCATTAATACTAATAATAATACAGATTTTGGAGTGAGTATTGTGAATGGTACAGCGATTGAAAAAACATTTACAATTACAAATGATGGAGATGCTACTTTGAATCTAGCAGGAACGCCTGCTATCAGCATCACAGGTACAAATGCTTCTAATTTTTCAGTAACACAAGTGCCTGCACTCACTACTATTCCAATGACAAACAACACTACTTACAAAATAACTTTCAATCCGTCTTCGGTGGGTGCGAAAACTGCTGTTGTGAGTATTGCCAATAATAGTGCTGCAAATCCATTTACATTTACAATAGGTGGAAATGTAGTCCAACCACAAATCAATCTCAAAGGAAATACCCAAAATATTCCTAACGGAAATACAGCCATTAGTACCAACAATAATACAGATTTTGGTTCTTTACAAATCAATCTAACACAAACCAAAACGTTTGTGATTGAAAGTACAGGTTTGGTAAATTTGACTTTGACAGGTACGCCTTTTGTAACGCTTTCAGGTACAAATGCTTCTGAGTTTTCAATCACTCAACAACCAACTTCTCCTATTACAAACGGTCAAAATAGTAGTTTTGTTGTTTCTTTTAATCCTACTTCGGTGGGTTCTAAAAATGCTATCATCACCATTGCCAATAATTCGGGAAATGCCTCAACTTATACATTTGCCGTTGGAGGCAATGCCACACCAATTCCTGCCCCTGTTATCAATGTGCAAGGAAATGGTGCTAATATAGTCAGTGGAAGCACAAGCGTTTCGAGCAATAATAATACAGATTTTGGAACTATCAACAATATGCCTCCTTCATCTATTATGAAAACATTTGTAATTCAAAATATAGGAAATGCCAATTTAACACTTTCAGGAAATCCTATTGTTAGTATTTCGGGTACAGATGCAGCTAATTTTTCGGTAACACAACAAGCCACTTCTCCAATTACACCAAGTTTGAGCAGTAGTTTTTCGATTACTTTTACGACTACTACGCCCGGTATCAAAAATGCAATTGTAACTATTGCTAACAATTCATCAGTAGGAAGTTATACTTTTGCTATCAGAGGAACGGGAGACCCAATTTTATCTTTCGAAAATCAATTATCGAATGGAAAAGTAAATATCTATCCAAATCCTGCTAAAAATGATTTTAATATTGCTTTAGAAGGAATAAATGCTGATAATATTGGTGTAGAAATGATAGATTTGCAAGGTAAAAAAATCATTAACAATTCTTTTATTCTCGAAAATAATAAAACAAATGTTGGAACAAACAATATAAATTCAGGATTATATATTTTGAAATTAAAAATTGGAAAAGAAATTATTACAAGGAAAATAATCATCAAGTAAAATTTCTGGTTTTAAAGTAAGTTTAAGATAATTTTTATTTATAAATAATTGAAATTCAATTGTTTATAAATAAAAATTATTTTCAATTAAAATATTTTGAGATAAAAAATTTAGGTTTTTTAAAATATTAGTTGCTGTAAAAATTTTGTATATATTTGAAATTTTAAGAAAAATATGTATCTACACAAAAAAAATACGATTGTAGGAACGAGGCTTGTCCTCGCCCTGTGTGTGCGAAAGGCGAAGACAAGTCTCGCCCCTACAAATCAAATATTCCGCCATTTTAATTAATATACGAAAATTTTACAGTACCTTTTTTTCTATTTTTCTTTCTAAAAATTCATTACATCACTAAAATTATAAAAGAGTTAGATTTTTTTATCGTTTTTATCCCGAACTTACGTTAATAAAAAAAAACAATTCAAATTAAAAAAATGAAAACAAACAAAGAAATAAGTAAATTTTTAAGCTTAGTGTTAAGACACCAACCTCAAAAAATAGGACTAATTTTAGATGAAAACGGCTGGGCGAATGTAGAAGAATTACTACAAAAAATGAACCAATATCATTATCAAATCAATATCACAAAACTCGAAGAAGTAGTAAGTACCAACGACAAACAACGATTTACTTTTGATGACTCAAAGCAAAAAATAAGAGCCAATCAAGGACATTCTATTGAAATTGATTTAGATTTAATAGCTACCGAACCACCCGAAATTTTGTATCATGGAACGGCTGATAAATATATCAACTCTATTCGAAACGAAGGAATATCAAAACAATCAAGACAACATGTTCATTTGTCTGAAAATATTGAAACAGCAAAAAAAGTAGGTCAAAGGCACGGAAAAGCAATTGTTTTAGAAATAAAAGCAAAAGAAATGCACCAAAAAGGTTTCATTTTTTATATTTCTAAAAATAATGTTTGGCTCACAGACAAAGTAGATAAGGAATTTATTATTTAAAATATTTTTTCTTATATTTTACTATTATTTTTTGATATTGTCTAAAATAATAATTATATTTGCAAAAAAAATAAAAAATAAATTTTGTAAATATAATGGCAGAAGAACAAAAAAAAAACGGAATTAACCTCAATAAAGGAAGTAAAATTTCTTTAGAAAAAGAAGGAAAAAAGTTAGAAAGAATTTGTATCGGCTTAAATTGGGGAGCAATAGAAAAGAAAACTTTTTTTGGACTATTCAAAGAAAAAGAAACCGTAGACTTAGATGGAAGCGTAACAATGTTTTATGCCGATAATTCGCCTTTTGATACCGTTTATTATCATCACCTCAAATCCGATGACGGTTCTATTATTCATAGTGGAGATGATAGAGTGGGAGATGTAAAAGTATATGATGACTTGGACAATGAAGTAATACAAATTGATTTACGCAAGGTACACACAAGCGTAAGCACGATTGTTTTTTATCTTAATTCTTACAAAGAACAAGATTTTGCTGATATTCCTTATTCAAAAATCAAAATATTTGAAGGTACGCCAAGCCGAGTAGATTCTATTTTTGCTACTTTAAACCTTTCTGCTGATGTATCTTTTAGAGGTTTTGTATCGATGGTAATGGGCAAATTGATTAGAAAACCAAACGATAATTGGGAATTTGTTGCTATCGGTGAGCCTATCCCAAGCAAAGGAATTAACGAAACTATTGCTTATATCAAAGAAAAATATTTAGTATAAACTCAATTTTATTGCATAAAAATAATAAAAATACGCTGACAAATTTTGTGAAATAATATTTTCATAAAAATTTATCAGCGTATTGCTTTGATTTTTTTTGAATAAAATCTAAAAATAAAATAATGAATTTTTTAAATAATATACATATTGTCAAAAAAAATAACCAAAATGTATCTTTTTTGATGTTTTTATGCCTATTTTTATTCTCTCATTTTATATTTCCTCAAACAGATAGCACTTTTATTAAGTATAAAAAACAAATTGATTCGTTGGTCAAAATAAAAGTAGATTCAATAGTATCAAACCAAAAAAAGACAACCAAAACTGACACAAAAATATCCATTTTTCAATATCGATTAGTCGGTGATGGTTTGACAATGCAAGGAAATATCAACCGAATTTTATTGAGTGCAAGAGCAGAATTGGGTTTAAATACCAAAAAAATACAATTTGAAACCAATCCTCGATTTACTTTTGGAGAACAAAATACAAATTTAGCAGAAAGAGATTTTTTTATTGATATGAATGCAAGTGTATATCATCAAAAAAAAATATATGCTTTTGCATTAGGCGCGTATGAATTTAGTAATTTGAGAGGAATTTTAGAAAGGATTTTAGCAGGCGGAGGAATCGGTTGGCATATCATAAGAAAAAATAATACACAAATTTCTATCAGTAATGCTTTATTTTTTGAAACCACAGATTTTGTTCGCCGTACAGATTTTAAAACTTGGAGAAATTCTACGCGAATGAAAATAAAATATAGTTTTTGGAACAATAGACTTAATTTTTTGCACTATATTTTTTATCAACCTTCCTTACAAGATGCTTCAAATGTACGCTGGAATTTTAATATGATTATTGAAATGCCTATTTATAATGGACTGAATTTTAGAATTTCTGTTGATAATTTTTATGAAAGTTTTGTGGTTGATAACCGAAAAAATAATGATTTAACGACTCGATTTGGGTTTTCTTGGGGAAATAAACGAGGTAGATAAAAAAAATTCTATTATTTTACGAATTGAACGCATTTATTTTAAAAATTATACATCGAAATCCTTGATTTTTATTAAAATATAATTTAGTTTTGCCAAAACAAAAACCAATGCTTATCAATAAAAAAATGAGATGTATGTTCCAAAAAAAACAGCCATTTACTCACTTTCAAAAACTTTTTTTTGGATTGATATTGATGTTTTTATTTTTATTTTTGAGTTTTTTATTAATGGATTTTTGTTTTCCGTTGCGTACCAAAATAGAATATTCTACGATTGTGATGGCAAAAGATAGCAGTATTTTAGAAACCTATTTGAGCAAAGATAGCAAATGGCGAATGAAAACTGAACTCTATGAAATCAGCCCAGAATTGCGTAAAACCTTGATTTTTAAAGAAGATAAATATTTTTATTGGCATATTGGCGTAAATTTTATGGCGACAGGCAAGGCTTTTGTGGGAAATATTTGGTATTGGAAAAAAAAATCAGGTGCTTCTACTATCACCATGCAAGTCGTCAGAATGTTGGAAAGAAGAAAAAGAACTTATTTTAATAAATTTATCGAAATTTTTAGGGCTTTTCAGTTAGATTTTCATTATTCCAAAGAAGAAATTTTACAATTATATTTTAATCTCATTCCTTATGGTGGCAATGTAGAGGGCGTAAAATCTGCCGCTTGGTTGTTTTTTCAAAAAAAACCTACACAATTAAGTCTTTCGCAAGTCGTAACGCTTACACTCGTGCCTAACCGCCCGAATACGTGGGCGTTGGGTAAAAAAAATAAAATTTTATTTGAAGCAAAAAATCATTGGTTGAAAAAAATGGGGAATCAAAAATATTTCCCTGAACAAGATATTGAAATTGCATTGAAAGAAAAATTACCTGAAAAAAAACAAAAACCAAACGTAATTGCGCCTCAATTTTGTCGAAGAATGAAAAATTTATTCCCCGAACAAGATTTGATTTATACATATTTGGATAAACAAAAACAAGAAAAAATACAACAACTTACAAGTAATTTTGCTGAAAGAGCAAAATTATATAACATCAACCAAGCCGCTGTCTTGGTCATAAACAACCAAACGCACACGATTGAGGCGTATATTGGCTCGGCAGATTTTGATAATAAAAAAGATGAAGGGCAAAATGACGGCGTAAAAGCAATCCGTTCACCGGGAAGTACTTTGAAACCTTTGATTTATGCGTTAGCCATCGAAAAAGGTTTGATTACTCCCAAAACTATTTTAGATGATGTTCCGACAGACTTTGGTGGATATATTCCTGAGAATTTTAATAAAAAATTTGTTGGGCAAATTTCCGTAGAAAATGCCCTGAAAATGTCTTTGAATATTCCCGCAGTAAAAGTTTTACAATTGATTTCTCCACAAATTTTAATCGAAAAATTATTGTTGTTGAGGTATAAAAGTGTCAAAAAAGAAGAAAAAAAATTAGGCTTGTCGATGGCTTTGGGTGGCGTAGGCGCGAGTTTGGAGGAGTTGGTCAATTTGTACCAAACTTTTGCGAACAAAGGTAATTTTATACCTTTTATTTATCAAAAAAAACAAAAAATAAACGAAAAAAGAACCATTCTCAAACAAGAAAGTACTTATTTAGTTGGAGAAATCTTAGGCAATATGCAAAGAGATGAAAATACTAAAAACCCACTCAGAGTTGCTTGGAAAACAGGCACATCTTTGGGGAGGCGTGATGCTTGGTGTATTGCTTATAATCCACAATATACGGTCGGGGTTTGGGTAGGGAATTTCTCAGGAGAAGGGGCAAATAATTTGATTGGGGCAGAAGTAGCCACGCCTTTGATGAAAGATATTTTTAAAACTTTAACTTATCAACAAAATAATGATTGGTTTGAAATACCAAAAAATATAAAATTAAGAACAATATGTAGTGAAACAGGACTTTTACCAAATATTTTTTGTGATAATAAAATTATGGATTCTTATATCCCAAGTATTTCGTCTATCAAAAAATGTGAACATTTAAAAGAAGTTTGGGTTGATGAAGCTGAAAAAATTAGTTTTTGTCATCAATGTTTGCCTAAAAAAAATGCAAAAAAGAAATTATATGCTAATTTTTCTTCAGAAATAACTTCATTTTTATTGGAACAAAAAGAATCATTTACGTTGATTCCTTTGCATAATCCTGCTTGCACACACCTCACGCATACGCGAGAAAAACCAATTATTTTGTCGCCTTCGCCTTTTAAAGAATATTTGATAGAAAACGAAAACGAATCAGAACTCATACTTTCTTGTCGTGCCTCACCTAATACCCAAAAAATACATTGGTATATTAATGATAAATTTTACAAAACTACTTCACCACTTGTCAATGTTTATTTTAAGCCTGAAATAGGTAATACAAAAATCACTTGTGCAGATGATGAAGGTAAAAAAACAGAAATCACTATCAAAGTATCAAAAATTTGAAATAAATTATTGTAAAATTTTTGTATATATTTAAAATTTTAACAAAAAAAATGACATTAATTATAATCAAAATAATTTAA
>RDXZ01000150.1 GCA_004293265.1 Bacteroidota bacterium
ATAAAAATAAAAATAAACGCTCAAATAAATGCACGACTTTAAAAAAGGTTATAAGTGAAAAATGAAAGATTATAAGTGAAAAATTATTTTATTTTTAATAACCAAAAAACACTTATAAAAGTTATCAAACTAAATAAAATACTAATTTCTATGACATATCCAAAAAGAAAAACCAGCCCAATACCTATCAAAATAGCATTAATTATCAAACGAAAAAACTCAATATAATACCAAGTTTTGTTATTTTCAAATAATTTTCCTGCACTCAAAACCGCCCAAGCCGCCAAAAAACTATACAATATTCTATACTCAAGATGCCAATGTTGTTGATTAAATAAAAAGTAAGCAATTCCTAAAAAAGTAAGTATATATTGAAAAAAAATATAACTATTGATACGTGTAGGTGCGTGAAAATCGTATTTTTGATACGTTTTTTTATCAATTTCGGGTGCGGCAACACTTCCACCTAAATAATCAGGTTGCCAGCCCGGTTTTTTAAAAAGTACTTTTATTTTATCAGAAAATTTTGTCATTTTTTGAGTAGTTTTATAAATTTGGTGCATACCAAAAAACTGCGACCAAATCGGATTCCACGTTTGGATAGGCGTTGTGATGCCATAAGTAGGTCTTTCTTCTTCTTGTTGAAAAGTTCCAAACATTCTATCCCAAACAATAAAAACGCCTGCGTGATTTTTATCTATATATTTTGGATTGCGTCCGTGATGTACGCGATGATGCGAAGGAGTGTTCATAAACCATTCTAAAAAACCTAATTTTCCTACTTTTTCGGTGTGAATCCAAAATTGATAGACTGTATTAAGACTATACGCCAACAAAAATTGAGTGGTATCAAAACCCAACAAAGCCAAATACCAATAAAAAGGAGAAGTAAAAAACGTCTGAAACCAACTTTGTCTTAATGCCACAGAATAATTATAATCTTCGCTTTGGTGATGAACTACGTGTCCTGCTTGCCAAAAAAGATTGATTTCGTGACTCATTCGATGCGCCCAATAATAAGAAAAATCTGCTAAAATAAACACAACCACAAAACTCAACCAATTGACAGGAATATCAAAAATAGCAAAATTGAAACGGATTAACTCAAATATTCCGACAGACAACACTTTCAAAAACACGCCAATAATTTGTTGGCTTGCTCCACAACTAATGTTTGTCAAGGCATCATGCAAACGATAACTTTTTTGGTGTTGGATTTTGTCAAATAACAACTCTAAACCTATCAATAAAAAATAAAAAGGAATCGCTAAAGTTACGGGGTCGAAGTTCATAATAAATTTTATTTTTGTTATTTTGTGCAAATTTAATGATTTGTCTTTATTTTTGCAAAAAAATAAAATAAAAAATATTCTCTATGAAAATAATCATCACTGGTGGTGCGGGTTTTATTGGCTCTCACGTTGTTCGTTTGTTTGTAAAAAAATATCCAACGTATGAAATTATAAATTTAGATAAATTAACTTATGCAGGTAATTTGAATAATTTGACTGATATAAATAAAGAAAAAAACTATCGATTTGTCAAAGGTGATATTACTGATGCTCATTTTATTCAAAATTTATTTGAAAACGAAAAACCTGATGCTATCATTCATCTTGCCGCCGAATCTCACGTGGATAGGTCAATTACCAATCCATTGGAATTTGTGCAAACTAATGTCATGGGAACGGTTAATTTATTGAACGCAGCAAAAAATATTTGGAAAGATAGATTAGGAACTTTGGAAAGAAATTGTTTGTTTTATCACGTTTCGACTGACGAAGTATATGGCTCTTTGGACGAAGGCGGTTTTTTTTATGAAACGACTGCCTATTCTCCACAATCTCCTTATTCTGCCTCAAAAGCGTCTTCTGACCATTTTGTGAGGGCTTATCATAACACTTATAAATTACCTACGGTGGTTTCAAATTGTTCGAATAACTACGGACCGAACCATTTTCCTGAAAAATTAATTCCTTTGTTTATCAATAATATTCAACAAAAAAAACCACTTCCTGTCTATGGAAAAGGTGAAAATGTAAGAGATTGGTTATATGTGCTTGACCATGCGCGTGCCATCGATGTAGTTTTTCATCAAGGAAAAATCGGCGATACTTATAATATTGGGGGTTTTAATGAATGGAAAAATATTGATTTGATAAAAGTCATTTGTAGAATAATGGATAAAAAATTAGGCAGAGTGGAGGGAGAATCAGAACAATTAATTACTTATGTTACAGACAGAGCAGGACACGATTTGCGTTATGCAATTGATGCGACAAAAATTATGGAAGAGTTGGGCTGGAAACCATCTTTGCAATTTGAAGAGGGCATCGAAAAGACAATCGATTGGTATTTAGAAAATAAAACATGGTTAGAAAACGTAACTTCTGGAGAATATCAAAATTATTATCAAGAAATGTACGAAAAAAAATAATTTTCTAAAACAAAAATATTACACATTTTTTTATTAGAGTAACAAATATCAACTAAAAATGCCTTTATTTCTCAAATTTATAAATAAAGGCATATAAAATTGAGCGCGTTTAACTAAAAACGTTTAACTAAAAAATAAATTATGGCAGAAAGACTCATAGGTTTTGATTGGGCAATGAAAAAAATGTTGCGTCATAAAGCAAATTTTGATATTTTGGAAGGTTTTTTAAGTGAATTACTTGGTTTTGATATTTTTATCGAAAATATTTTGGAGAGCGAAAGCAACAAACAAGATGAATATGATAAATATAACCGAGTAGATATTTTAGTGAAAAATTCAGCGCAAGAGTTGATGTTAATAGAAGTTCAAAATGATTCACAAGTTGATTATTTCCAAAGAATGATGTATGGAGTTTCAAAATTAATTACTGAATATATCAAAGAAGGAGATGATTATGCCAAAATCAAAAAAGTGTACTCGATTAATATTGTTTATTTTAACTTAGGAAAAGGAAAAGATTATATTTATGAGTACAAAGGCGAGTTTATAGGCGTACATACAAATCAAATATTATTGCCAACCATTTCGCAAAATGAAGAATATAATATACAGAAAGTATCTGATTTGTTTCCTAAATATTATATTTTGAGAGTAAATAATTTTAATAAAGTTGCTGAAAATACTTTAGATGAATGGATTTATTTTCTTAAAAATAGTGAAGTAAAAGATGAATTTAAGGCAAAAGGACTCGCACAAGCCAAAGAAAAAATGAAATATGAAAAACTATCACCAGAAGAAAAAATAGGATATAACATCTTTCAAAAAAATATCCGTATCCAAAAAAGCGTCTTGCATACGGCACAAATTGAAGCCAGCAAAAAAGCAAGGAAACAAGGAAAAGAAGAAGGAAAAATGGGGGTAGCAAAAATTATGAAAGATGATGGTTTTAGTTTTGAAATTATCGCACGTGCCACAGGTTTATCTATCAAAGAAATAGAAAAATTATAAAATTTCGTTATTTAGAATGATTAAAAATAGCATAAAAATTTTGTTTTCTAAACACTTTATTTTTAAATTTGACGCAAATAATTGCTATTCACTTGAAAAATTTACTTTTAACTATAATAAAACATTGATTATCAATATATTAAACATAAAAATAAAAAATAAAAAATAAATGGAACTCAATTCAAAAATTCCTGAAGGACCTTTGGCAGAAAAATGGTCTAAACACAAATTCAATGTTAAACTTGTTAATCCCTCAAACAAACGCAAATATGATGTGATTGTAGTAGGTTCAGGTTTGGCAGGTGCGGCGGCGGCGGCATCATTAGCAGAATTAGGTTACAATGTAAAATGTTTTTGTTTTCAAGATAGCCCTCGCAGAGCGCACTCGATAGCGGCACAAGGCGGTATCAATGCCGCAAAAAATTATCAAAATGACGGAGATAGCGTTTTTCGTTTATTTTATGATACTATCAAAGGTGGTGATTATCGTGCAAGAGAGGCAAATGTGCATCGTTTAGCAGAAGTAAGTGTAAGTATTATTGACCAATGTGTTGCACAAGGAGTGCCTTTTGCACGCGAGTACGGCGGTTTGTTAGCAAATCGTTCTTTTGGCGGTGCGCAAGTTTCACGTACTTTTTATGCACGCGGACAAACGGGACAACAATTACTTTTGGGTGCTTATAGTGCTTTGAGTCGTCAGATTGAAACAGGAAAAGTAAAAATGTACACAAGAACTGAAATGCTTGATGTGGTTACGATTGACGGAAAAGCAAGAGGTATCGTTACAAGAAATTTAGTTACGGGCAAAATTGAATCTCACGCAGGACACGCCGTTTTGCTTTGCACAGGTGGTTATGGAAATGTTTTTTATCTTTCTACCAATGCAATGGGTTCGAATGTTACTGCGGCTTGGAGAGCGCACAAAAAAGGTGCTTATTTTGCCAATCCTTGTTATACACAAATTCACCCAACTTGTATTCCTGTATCAGGCGACCATCAATCCAAATTAACTTTGATGTCAGAATCATTGCGTAATGATGGACGTGTGTGGGTGCCAAAAAATGAAGCAGATGCAAAAGCAATTCAAGCAGGTAAAAAAACTGCTAATGACATCAAAGAAGAAGATAGAGATTATTTTTTAGAAAGAAAATATCCTTCTTTTGGAAACTTGGTGCCGCGTGATGTTGCCTCTCGAAATGCAAAACAAATGTGTGATGAAGGCAAAGGTGTAGGAAAAACAGGCTTGGCTGTTTATTTAGATTTTGCTGATGCTATCAAACGTGATGGACTAAAAACAATAGAAGCCAAATATGGTAATTTGTTTGATATGTATAGACAAATCACAGACGAAAATCCATACGAAATGCCAATGATGATTTATCCTGCGGTGCATTATACAATGGGCGGACTTTGGGTAGATTATAATTTGATGACTTCTGTACCGGGCTTATATGCGTTAGGAGAGGCAAATTTCTCTGACCATGGTGCCAATCGTTTGGGTGCAAGTGCATTGATGCAAGGTTTGGCTGATGGTTATTTTGTTGCTCCTTATACTATTGGTGATTATTTGGCACAAATGCCTGCGGATAAAGTTACAACAGACCACCCTGAATTTAAAAAAGCAGAGGCAGAAACTAAAGCACAAATTGATGCTTTATTGAAAATCAACGGCACAAAAACCGTAGATGAATTTCATAGAGAATTAGGAAAAATTATGTGGGATTATTGTGGAATGGCTCGCAGTGCAGAAGGTTTACAATTTGCTCGCAAAAGAGTCCAAGAAATTCGTGCTGAATTTTGGAAAAATGTAAAAGTAGTAGGTGCCAACGAAGAACTTAATATTACTCTCGAAAAAGCTTTGAGAGTTGCTGATTTCTTAGAATTGGGTGAGTTGATGATTGTTGATGCTTTAAATCGTAACGAATCTTGTGGTGGACATTTCAGAGAAGAATATCAAACTGAAGAAGGAGAAGCAAGACGTGATGATAATAACTTTGCTTATGTAGCCGCTTGGGAATATAACGGAAAAGATAAAGACGAAACCTTAAACAAAGAACCTTTGGTTTTTGAAAATGTGAAACTAACACAAAGAAGTTATAAATAATATGAAATTAACACTCAAAATATGGCGACAAAAAAACGCCAATGATAAAGGAAAAATGGTTGAGTATAAACTTAACCACGTTTCAGAAGATATGTCTTTTTTGGAAATGCTTGATGTTCTCAACGAAGAATTGTTACACAAAGGAGAAGAACCTGTCGCTTTTGACCACGATTGTCGTGAAGGAATATGCGGAATGTGTAGCCTTTATATCAATGGACACCCACACGGACCTCTCCAAACTACGACTTGCCAACTCCACATGCGCTCTTTTAAAGACGGAGAAACGATTTATATTGAGCCTTGGAGAGCAAAAGCATTTCCTGTTGTCAGAGATTTAGTCGTCGATAGAGGTGCGTTTGACAGAATTATTCAAGCAGGCGGATATGTGTCTGTGAATACAGGCGTAACCGTTGATGCCAACGAAATTCCAATTCCAAGAGAAGTAGCAGATTTAGCAATGGACGCGGCACAATGTATCGGTTGTGGTGCTTGTGTAGCAAGTTGTAAAAATGCTTCTGCGATGTTGTTTGTTTCTGCCAAAGTTTCGCAATTGGCTTTGTTGCCACAAGGAAAAGCAGAACGCAAAAAACGCGTAGAAAAAATGGTAGCACAGATGGATAGTGAAGGTTTTGGCTCGTGTACGAACACAGGTGCGTGTGAGGCTGAATGTCCAAAAGGTATATCTTTGACTAATATTGCAAGAATGAATAGAGAATATTTTGTTGCAAAATTAACTTCAAATAATTTGTAGGCTTTACGTCAAAAAAAGCAAATATAAAAATCATAAAAGTTGTTGATGAAAATTCAACAACTTTTTATTTTTTTGATTGGAATATGATTGTTGTTTTTGAACTTACGTATATTTCCTATTTTATACTTTTGACAAAACATACTATTTATCTCAAAAGTATAAAAAAGATAGGACAGGAGATTTATAATTTTTTTTTTTAGACAGACTGAAAATTAGTAATTGACACTAAAAATCTATTTATTTTCTTTCATTTCGCCTTTCCAATTCACATAAAACCATTTTTCGTTTAGTTTTGCTCTCACAGGAAACTCGCTTTTTGGGTCTGCATATTCGATGTCATCAAATTTAAAAGGAATTATTTTTTTGCCTTTCATATCAATCAAACCCCATTTTCCTTTCTTTTTTACACAGGCTACGAAAGATTTTTCAGGTAATTTTGGATTAAGTATTTTGCTTTCTAAAGGTTGTTTGGCGTTTTCAAACTGCGGGCTGACCAATATTTTTTTTTGTTTATCCGCAAAGCCCCATTTTTCTTTGATTTTGATGCCAAACGGAAGTTCGTCATCAAAAGAAATATTCCCCAATTCATCGTATTGCATTGGCACTAAAATCTCGTTTATATCACTAATTACGCCCCATTTTTTACCTTTTTTGGCATCAAAACTAATTAATTTTGTGTTAGGATAACGATTTGTCAAACTATCATATTCAAACGGAATTTTAACTCGATTCAGTGTATCTATTGCTCCCCAAAACCCATTTTTTTTAGCAAAAGCCCAATTATTAGCAATAGGACGAAATATATCTATTTTTTCATATTCACAAGCAATAAGTGTTTTACCTTGGCGCGTGGTGTATCCAACTTTTCCATTTTTTTGCACAAGAAAATATGAATTTAATTGTCCATAATAATTTTTATTCGTAATCAAATCAAATTCTATGGGCAAAATAGTTTCTAAATTCATATTTAAAAGTCCAAATTTTTCATTTTTTTTGACAGAAAAATATTTTTCATTGCCAAAATTTTCTAATTTAATCTCTTGATATTCTGCTTCAAAAGCCGTTTTAAAACCTTGTGGCGTTTTTTCCATTAACCCAAATTGATTATTTTGTTGTATTGTTACATATTTTTCTCTTAAATTTCCGATATGTGTATAAACACAAGGCAACATAAATTTATTTTGACTAACTTTAAATAATCCAATTTTTGAGTTTTGCGTAGCATAGATATTATTGTTATCATACCATTCTAAATTATCATAAACAATCGGCAATATTTCTTTGAACTCGTGATTAAACAGACCTACTTTTCCATTTTTTTGAACGACAAAATGTTGATGTTTTGTGCTAATAAGTTTATCAAAATTGCCTAAAACTTCTTCTCCTACTATATTTACGAGCATATTTTTTCCATTTATGTTTGCTAAAAAAATATTTTCAATCAATGTATTTTCTATTTTATCAAATAAAAAAGGGGAAGTAATAGCGCCACTTTCGTGATAAATACCATATTTATTATCTAATTTTACAAAAGAAAAAAATCTTGTTAAAATACCATTTTCATCTGTTGATAAAGGAGTAATTTCTTGATATAAATTAGGTAAAATATTTTTATCATTATTTTTTATCATTGCCCAACCTTTTTGTTTTTTGACATAATAAGGTGGAAAATCGCTACTGACTAACAAAGAATCAAAACCATATACAAACATTCCAAAAGGCAAATCTGTCATTTTTTGGTTAATAAGCCCAAAACGTTTGGCAAATTTGAGCGTAAAAACCATTTTTTCTACATTTTCATTTAAACTATTATGCCAATATTTTGTGGTAAGGGTTCCTTTTTTATCAATATTGATGGCTTCTCCGTTTTTATCTAACATGACCAGCATTTGATTTTTTTCTTGTGCAATGGCTTTTCCTTGATAGTATGCACTGACAAAATTATATTTTGCAGGAATTACCTCTTTTCCTGTTTCGTCTGTATATCCCCATTCGTTATTTTGGTTTGCAAATGGTAAACGATTTTCTTGAAATTGTCCTATTCCTTTGCTATTTTGAATGACTTGAAAAGGTTTATTTGAATATGCTTGTAAAGCAAAAACTTGCATATTTTCGCCTTGAATTTTATACATTTTAGAAGAAATAATTTCTATTGATTTTTCTTGTGGCAATTCTATAAATGTATTATTAGATAAGTTGATAAGTGCTTCAAATTTCTCTATTTTAGCATCTTGGTTATCTTCATTCAAAAAATCCTCGTTTACTGACATCAACACTAAAAGATTATCTTTGATTTGTTTGATATGGTTAAATTTAATTTTTGGATTAAAATTAGGGATAGTTTTTTGATATAATTGTGTGATTTTTTTAGTATCTAATACTAATTTTCCTTGTTTATTGATAACTTGAAAATGTCCAATTTCGTATTGTTGATTATAGGTAAAATTAATGTCTTTTCCAATGATAGCATATCCTTGTGAAAACGATTTTGCTACCGAAAAAGAGTCTGCAATTTGTATCATTTTCTGTCCTCTAAAATTAATATATTGCCAATTTTTTTCTAAAAAAACGGCGGCTAATTCTTCTTTAAAATCTGTAATTTTTGAATATTGTGGAGCAATCAAAATCTGCCCTTTGCTATCTGCATATCCATATTTTCCTTTTTCGCAATCTTCCAAAAAACCAATCATATTTTCAGAAAAATAACTTATATAACAAAATTTTCTATCATTGATAGGTTTTGCTTCTTTGTTGATAAAAAAATATTTTTCATCATCTCTGACCAGAATGGCTTGATTTGAAATATGGATAATTTCTTTAAATTGTGGCGTGAGAATTATTTTTTTAGTTTGTGCATCTATCAAACCCCACTTTTCGAACTGCGAAAAAGGAATCATTTGTTGAGAAAAAACATCAATAGAAGGTAAAAAAAATAGCAAATAAACAAATAATTTTTTCATCTTATTATAAAAAAGGAATTAAAAATAAATAATATCAAAGTTTTTGATTTCACAAAAGTACAAAAAATATATCAATATTTGAAAATAAATAGAAAAAAATATGCTAAAAAAACAAAAAAAGCATTTGCAAAGAATTTTTTATCTTTACAAATGCTTTTCATTTTGTTTAAAACCTTAGAAATTTGGTTTATGGATATATTTGCTATAAAAATTATCGATTACTTCTACTGCTTCTTCAGGCGTATCTGCCATCTGAATTAGGTCTAAATCTTCAGCACTTACGTTATTTTCTTTGCCTAAAACCGTATTTTTAATCCAATCCATTAAGCCTGCCCAATATTCTCTGCCATATAAAACGATTGGAAAACGTCCAATTTTTTTAGTTTGTATCAAAGTTGAGGCTTCAAATAATTCATCTAATGTACCTAATCCGCCCGGCATCACCACAAATCCTTGTGAATATTTGACAAACATTACTTTGCGAACAAAGAAATAATCAAAAGTTATTAATTTATCACTATCAATATAAGGATTGCTACTTTGTTCGAAAGGAAGTTCAATATTTAAACCAACAGAGCTACCATTTTCACGTTTTGCTCCTTTGTTAGCGGCTTCCATAATGCCAGGTCCTCCGCCAGAGATGATTCCATATCCTTTTTTTACTAATTGTGCGGCAATTTCTTCGGCGGCGGCATAGTATTGATTTTCGGCTTTTGTGCGGGCAGAGCCAAAAATTGACACGCAAGGACCGATTTGTGATAGTTTTTCTAAGCCATTTACAAACTCAGCCATAATTTTAAAAACTACCCAAGAGTTAGAACTTTTTACCTCATTCCAACTGCGTTTTTCAAACGCTTTTTTGATTTCTTCTTCTTCGATGCTATTTATCATACAAAAAATTTAAGAGTTTAATTGATAATTTGCAAAGTTTTTATCTTTACGTGCAAAATTATGTATTTTTGTTTATATCTCTAAAATATTTAAAGAAAATTTATAAAAATAGTTAATAACTTTATATTTTTTGGAAAAAAGTTATATTTATAATCCTATTTTTGATTTTCAAGAATATCTTAAAAACAGGATATAAAACCTTTATCTTGAAATTAAGTTTTATAAGAATTTTATTTTTTGTTTTTTTGGATAAATATTTGGTTGAATAAGAAAAAATATCTACTTTTGTTCGAAATAAAAAACATCTTGGGACGAAACATTGT
>RDXZ01000151.1 GCA_004293265.1 Bacteroidota bacterium
CGATTTCGTTCACAAAATGCCATTTCATAAGCAGTTGCTTCACTTCGTTCAGCAAGACAAAGCATTCCATTAACAACACTACCAAAATTTTACAATAACAAGTATATGATTTATTCTATCAATTTAGTAGGAATTGTTTTTTTTGTAGAGGCAGATGGATATATTGCCTTAAAAGCATATTTGCAATCTTTGTATCAATATTTTGAGCGCATAGAAGATGGGCAAGAAATATTAGTAGATTTGCAAACAAGAATGGCTGAAATTTTATTGGAATACAATCAAAAACAACAAAAAACACATATTTTTTTTGATGATATTGCTTTGCTTATCCAAACTATCGGAAAAGTAGAAGATTTTGAAGAAGCCGAAAATAATCCTGCTTTTCAAAGCACATATCAAGAAGAAAAACAAACACAACCAAATAAAGAAGAAGATAAAATTGATAAAATTTTTGCTTATTTAAAACAAAAAGACCAAGAAAATAAGCAAGAAAAAAATAACACACTCAAAAAAAATTTAAAAAAAGAAGAAAAAAATTTACCCAAAAAATTATACAGAGATATAAAAAGAAAAAAAATAGGTGGAGTTTTGGCAGGCTTTTCTTATTTTTTTAATCTAAATTCGTTATGGTTACGTTTATTTTATTTTTTATTTTCATTTTTTAATCTTTCTTTTGGAATATTAGTTTATATTATTTGTTGGATTTTTATACCTATTCACAAAAATTTACCTGACCAAGAAGAAATCAAAAAAATATACCGCGATAGCACTGAAGGCACGCTTGCAGGCGTGTGCAAAGGATTAGGCGAATATTTTAAAATATCACCTTTATATATGCGTATTGCTTTTATTTCTTTGAGTTTTTTTGGAGGAATCGGAATTGGTTTGTATATATTGCTTTGGATTTTGATGCCCGATGCCAAAAGTTTTGTAGATGAGTTAGAGATGGAAGGACAGAAAATTGATGCAGAAAATTTAAGATTATTGATTGATAAATATTATTCAATAGAAAAAAAATAAAAAATAAAAATAGAAAAAAAATCGTACATTTTTTTGTTTTTTCAAAAATAGGAACTTATTTTGCTATTTCAAATACAAAAATGAAATTTTTAATATATTTTTAAATGATAAATTTTTTTATATCTAATTTATCGTTTAAATTTGAGGAAAATATAATCTATCAAAATGTGGAAGTTTAATTTCAGCACCATTCAAACGCGTGTCCGTTTGTTTTTTATTCTTAATATTGTTTTGGTCATTTTTAACTATTTTTATCTTAATTATTATGATAATAAATTAAAACAAGACCAAAGCCACGTAGAAGTTTCGCGCGAAAACGAAAAATATTTAGAAAAATTTGAATATTTAACGAGGCTTATTGTCGTAGGTGGAGAAATTGAACTCAAAAAAGTTCTCCAACAAGATTTAAAAACTTATACTGATAATATTCAAGCCCTTAAAAATGGTGGAACGGCTATTGTTGGCACAGAAACGCCCAACATCACAGAAGCATATCAAGGTAAAAAAGAATTACGTTCATTAGAAAGTAGTTTGAACGAACTAAGTTTGTATCTCAAAATTATTATCGATAAAAAAATTACGATAGAAGCCAAAGAAACAGCCCCAAAAGTTGAGCCTCAAAAGGATTCTACCAAAAAAATAACAGAACCCAAAAAAGAAATCAAAGATAGTACAAAAGTTAAAAAAGATACTACAAAATTACCTAAAAAAGAAGAAAAAAATATTCCTAAAAAACAAACTGAAACCAATACAGATACTAAAATTCCGCCCGTTTTTTCGTTTTATAAAAATATAAACCCCGAAGTAGAAAAAGCATTTTATTCTGCCCGAACTTCTATTGAAGATGTGTTGGATAGAAATAGACAACTAAGTACAGTGTATCAAGATAATTCTGAAGATACACAAAGTTTTTTAGGTACAGTTATTTTATTGACTTTTTCTTTGAACCTTTTGGTGCTTTTAGTCGGAACTTTTGTTATCGGAACTTATCTTATCAATCCATTAAGAGATATTTCTGCGACAGCCAAACAGGTGGCTTCTGGAGATATTAATACAAAAATTGAGTACAAACGCGATGATGAAATTGGAGAAGTTGCTGATAGTTTGAACTTAATTGTAGGTTCGTTCAAAGAGTATGCAGTTTTTGCTGAAAGTATTGGTAAAGGTGATTTTGATGTGCCTTTTCAAGTCAAAAGCCAACAAGATACATTAGGTTTGGCGTTGCAACGAATGAGGGACAACTTGGCACGCATCGATGATGAAGATAACAAACGAAATTGGATAAATGAAGGTTTTGCTCAATTTGGAACAATTTTGAGAGCAACAGAACAAGATTTTAATGAATTTTCTTATCAAATTATTTCTAACTTAGTCAAATATGTAGAAGCAAATCAAGGTGGAATATTTTTATTATCAAAAGATGAAAATTTAGAAGAATATTTGGAACTCAAAGCAGGTTTTGCTTATAACAAAAGAAAATACGAACAAAAAATAATCAAAGCAGGACAAGGATTATTAGGGCAGGTAATATTAGAAAGGGATATTATTTATATGGAAGATGTCCCCAACGAATATATCCAAATTACTTCTGGTTTGGGAAAAGCCAATCCAAGATGTTTGTTGATTAGTCCATTGCAAGTCAATAATGAAATTTTTGGAGCGATTGAAATTGCGTCTTTTCAACCAATTGAAAGATATAAAATTGATTTTATTCAACAATTAAGCGAAAATATTGCTTCTACTATCGCCACTGTTCGCACTAATGAAAATACAAAAAGATTGTTAGAAGAATCTCGTTTGCAAGCCGAAAAAATGAAAGCCACTGAAGATATGATGCGTATGAATGTGGAACAATTGGCAGATACACAAGAGCAAATGCAACGAGATAGACAACAATTAGAAGAATATAAAAATAACCTCGAAAAAGAAGTTGAAAGTCGTACAGGTGTAATTCAAAAACAAGAAAAAGCACTCGAAGATGCCTTAAATCAATTGCAAGGTATTATTGATAGCTCGCGTGCAGGTATTGTAGCCTTGAACAAAAGCTTTGAAATCGTAGCCGCCAATCGCCAAATCAAAGAAGTAATCAAATCAATTCGCGGAACAGAGTTTGAATTAGGCGATATGTGGTTAGATACTTTTAACGAAAAAGACGAAAAAAGAACGCGTGCAAAAACTTTTTGGGAAAGGGCTTTTTCTGGAATTTATTTCAACCACGAAGAAAGTTATATTTTAGAAGGCAATCTAAAACGTTGGCTCGAATTTTCTTATAGCCCAATTTTGAATGATGACAAAGAAATTATGGGCGCGTCTATGTTTGTGCGTGATATTACAGACCGCAAACGAGAATTAAAAAATATTGAATTAAATGCTTATATTTTGGATAACTCAAGCAGTGAAGTGTATGTTTTTGATGCCAATACAATGTTATTTTTGATGACAAACGAAAGAGCAAGGCAAAATATTGGTTATCCAACCGAAGAAATTGTCAATAAAATGTATGCTTATGAAATAGAACCTGAAACTTTGCCCGAAATATTTGTGGCACGTTTGTTACCATTGAAAGACAAAACACTCAAATTCCAAAATTTTGAAACCAATTATAAACGTAAAAATGGTACAAAATATACCGCAGAAGTAAGTTTGCAATATTTTGAAGACGAGGAAAAACCTTTGATTGCCGCCATTGTGCAAGATATTACACAACGTAAACAAAATGAATTAAAATTAACAGAGGCAATCAATCGATTTGACTTAGCCACACAAGCCACCAAAGAAGGTTTGTGGGAAATGAACGTTGTCGCCAAAGACCCTATCAATCCTGATAATCCAGCTTGGTGGTCAAGCCGTTTCAAAGAATTATTAGATTATGACGAAAATGATAATTTTCCTGAAAAATTAGATGCGTGGAGTGGAAAATTGCACCCTGAAGATAGAGATAAAGTAATGAAGGCTTTGTATGAACACTTAGTAGATAAAACAGGACAAGTACCTTTTGATACAGAATTTAGAATTTTAAATCGTAAAGGAGAATATTTATGGTTTTCTTCTACCGCCGAAACCCAAAGAGATGAGGCAGGAACGCCTATGAAAATTGCAGGAAGTATTCGAAATATTAATCGTAGAAAAAAAGCCGAAGAAGAATTAAAAGAGCAAACTGCTATCGTTAATGCCATTTTGCAAGCCTCTGTGAACGGAATTTTATCTATCAATCCTGAGGGAAAAATCCTTTCTGCCAATCCTGCCGCCAATCAAATGTTTGGAGGAAGGCGTGAAAATTTAGTCGGACAAGATATTTATCAATTCTTTGTGGATAAAGATTTGAATTGGGAGGACTTAGCAGATACTTTGTGTGTAATGGAATGTACCTCAAAAACAGGTAGAAATTTTAGATGTGAACTTTCCACTTCACGCGCACAAATAGAAGAAAAACGATTTTATGCCCTTGATTTTAGAATATTAGCGCATAAATCGTAATTATTTAGGTGTTTTGTAAAAAAATTATATAGATTTAAAATCGGTTGGGAATTGTATTAAAGTACAACAATAATAATAAAAATGGAAGTTGAAATAAAAAATTTCGGACCTATTGATAGTTTAAAGTTTGACTTAAATAAAGATTTACATCTTATTTATGGAAAAAATGCCATTGGAAAATCTTATGCTACTTATTGTCTTTATTGTTTGATTAAAAATATTAAAAATAAAGGAATAGGAAGAAATATATTACATGATTATTTTCATTTTCAAAATCCTGTTAAAAATGATTTTGAAAAAATGATTACCTCAAAAATAAAAAATATAAAAATCAATGAACCCATAAATTTTACAGATGATTTTTTTAACATCATCAACAACAAACTAAAAGAAATAATTTTAAATGGCTTAGAAAATTCTTTAGAAAACACTTTTTCGTCTTTAAAAAATTTAAAAAATAGATATTCAACCAAAAATTATGAAATAATTATTCATATCTCTGAAAACGAAAAATTAGTAATTTTTTCTAATGATGAAGGTAAACTTGATTTGAAGTATATTGGTAATATTGAAAAAGTGCAAATTATTCAAAAAAACACTAAATTAACGAAATACTCTTTATATATTAACGAACAAAAAAAATTTGGTAGTCGTACTGAATCTGACTTTTGTAGTAAGTTTATTTTCAATATGACAATAAAATTAAATGAAATATTTCGAAAATTAAATTTTAATATTCGGGATATTTATTACTTACCTGCAAGTCGTTCGGGGCTTTATCAAGCTTTAAATGCTTTTACTCCTATTATAGCAGAACTCACACAAAATAGATTTTTTATGCAAAATAAAAGCATAGAACTTCCTTCACTTTCAGAGCCACTTGCTGATTATTTTATCGACTTATCTACGATTGATAAAAACAATATTAACAAAGAGTTTGAAGATATTATTAAACTTATTCAAAACAATATATTGAAAGGCAACATTGAATATAATGAAAAAACGAAAAAAATTTTATATAAACCTAAAGGAATTGAACTTGAATTAAATCTTTCTGAATCTTCATCAATGGTGGCAGAATTGTCGCCTTTGGTTTTATATTTGAGGCATATTTTGAACAATAAATATTCATCAAAAAAAAAACCTGATTTTTTTCATTATTTTGAGAGTACGAATGATGACAAAAAAAAGCAAAATAAGAATTATGATATTCTTTTTATTGAAGAACCAGAAGCACATCTACACCCTGAAATGCAAGTAGAACTTCTCGATGTTTTTGCTAAATTATCTGCCCTCAATCTTAAAATTTTTATTACTTCACATAGTAATTATATGTTTAATAAATTAAATAACCTTCTCATAAAAAAAGAAATTGATAAAGATAAAGTAATGGTCTATCATCTGATTAGAACTGAATCAGGAACAAGCATCGATAATGAAATGGTAGTAACTCAAGATGGAGTCAATGACTATAATTTTCAAGATGTTTCAGAAAAACTTTATATGGAAAGATTAAATTATTTAGAGGAAAATGATAATTGAAAGAATTAAAAAAGATGAGATTTTATCTCAATATGTAGAAGATACTTGTTGTGAAAATGAAATTTGTGTAACTTTTGATGACCAAATTCCTTTTGATTCTTACGCAATTATCAAAGTTGATAAATTTTATAATTCACTCAATATAGAACATAGACCTGCTTCTATTGATTGTCTAATCATAAGAAAGTGCATTGATGGTGGTTATGGTATGACTTTAGTAGAATTAAAAAATATTAAAAGTTCAAGTGCTTTTGAATTTGAAAATATCAAAGAAAAATTTGAAACTACATTATTTGATTTTATAAAAAAGAAATTTAAAGAACTCCTTGATATTGATTATACAGAGATTAAGTTATTTTTTGTTTCAAAAAATGAAATATATAAAAGAGATTTAGGATTAAAAATGGAAACTTTAATGGAAATTCGCTTTAAGTTTAATGATAAAACTTTAATGATTACTCCTAAAATGCCTAATCCAACCATAAAAAACTGCTATGCTAAAAAAATATCAGTAGTAATTTAACTGGTTCTTCTAATATTTATACGGATAAAATTTTATACAAATAAAAAATCCGTTTTAATCCGTAAAATCTGCGTTATCCGCGTGCCTTCTGCGACAATTTTTCGTATAAATTTTAGAATAGCCTTTTTTTATAATCTCTTAGTTACATCATTTGATATTCAGGTGTAGCCATCATAGCAATTATGATTTTTGGCAATTGATTAGTAGATTCATTTTTAAGATATTCTTGAATATTTTTGGCTAATTTTTTATTCTCAACTTGCCAAATATAATCTTGTAACTTTTGCATTTCTTTTTCATTTATTTTGCTTTCAAAATATTTTTGGTATTCATTCCAATTAAAATTCCCTTCAATTTTTCTGATTCTGTTTTCAAAAACTCCCGCAACTCCTGCGTCATTTTCATCTTTTGCTTCAATTTCTAAATTTGCATTTTCGGATAAAAGTGCAGGAAATTTTAATCTAAACATCAAAGTTCCACTATCAATCCAATTTTTTCCACCTGACCAACCCGCAACATTGGGCGGATAAAGTAACATTTGTCCTAAAATTTTTTGTACAAAAAGCAATGGATTTTCATTTTTAAATTCAAAATTAATTTGCCTTTGCATACCTACGAGCCATTCGATAGGTGATTTTATTTTTGTACCAACATTTTCTTTGTCATCAAACCATTTTGCAGTCAAAATTTGCGTCATCAATGCCAAAATATCATAATCAGCATCAAAAAAATCAGCTGCTAATTTTTTAACTCTTTTTTCAGGAAGAATATCATTGACAAAAAAACGATAAATTTTTTGGGTAATAAAAAGAGCAGTTTGTGGTTTTTTGAGAATAATATTGATAATATCTTCGCCATCAAAATTTCCTTTTTCACCAAAAAAAACTTTTTCATCAAAATCGTGAACTTTTTTTCTAAATATAAACTCATTGCCCAAAAAAGTCCAACCTGTAAATGCTCTGGCAGATTCTTTGATGTCGTTTTCGGTATAGTTGCCTCGTCCTAAGGTAAACAATTCCATAAGTTCTCTTGCAAAATTTTCATTAGGACTTCCTTTTTTATTTTGTTGATTATTCAAAAAAGAAAGCATTGCGGGAGATTTTGCGATAGATTTTACTAAAATTCCAAATTTCCCCAAACCTTTTTCTCTTAAAATATTGAGATAATCTTCCGCATGAAAAATATTTCTACTTTGACAAGCAAAATGTCCGTGCCAAAAAAAAGCCATTTTTTCTGCCAATTGATTGTCTGAATTTTTAAGTTCTTCTAACCAACTCAAATTTAATTTTCTGACTAATTGTCTCGATATTTTTCGAGTTTCCATTTGGCTATTAGTATTTTTTGATTCTGCTAAATCCAATAAATTTTGAGTATCTTTGGGAGTTACTTTTATTTTTTTGAAAGTATAATGAGGATTAAAAACTTGTTTTAAATCTTTATTTTCTTTTTGATTATCGTTTAGATGACTTAATTTGGGACCGAAACCTGCCCGCCAAAGAAGATGAAAATTTTGCATTTTTTTATGGTTTTTATTTTTAGACATCTAAAATAATCAAAAGTTTAAAATAGATAACCAAATAAATACTCGATTGCTTTTGTTCAAACACATCAAAGCATATTTTTTTGTAACTATTTAGGTATAGTCATAAAATTATTATTTTGAACTTCGTGCAAGCGTCCACGCTTGCACGAGATATTAACTGGTGCAAGCGTCCACGCTTGCACCAAAATAACCTAAATAGTTACATTTTTTTTATGAAAGTCAAAAAAAAATTAAAAAAAAAGTGAAAAAAATTTGGAAATAAAAAAAACACTCTTTACCTTTGCACTATCAAATTAAGATTGTCCGATAGTATAATGGCAGTACAGAAGTTTTTGGTACTTTTAGTCATAGTTCGAATCTATGTCGGATAACTCAAAAAAACACTAACAATGTATTTTATGATACATTGTTAGTTTTGTTTTAAAGAAAATATATTTTGGTAAAATCAAAAAAAATATTCCAAACCTCTATATTATAACTATCTAAATTATTGTTATGGCTAACGAAACGGTCAAAATTTTTTCAGGTACAAATTCAAAATATTTAGCCGAAAAAATTGCAGAGTTATACGGAAAACCATTAGGAAATATGGTTGTTCAAAGATTTGGTGATGGAGAAATTGCTCCCTTTTATGAGGAGTCGGTGCGTGGTTGTGATGTTTTTTTAGTGCAATCTACTTGCCCGCCTGCCGAAAATATTATGGAACTTTTGTTGATGATTGATGCCGCAAAAAGAGCTTCCGCTAAATATGTAACGTTGGTTGTGCCTTATTTTGGATATGCTCGACAAGATAGAAAAGATAAGCCAAGAGTGGCTATTGGGGCAAAAGTCGTAGCTAATTTATTCGCCGCCGCAGGTGCAGATAGATTGATGACTTGTGATTTACACGCAGGGCAAATTCAAGGTTTTTTTGATTTTCCTGTGGATCATTTGGACGGATTGGCTAATTTTATACCTTATATCAAAAGTTTACAATTAGAAAACTTAACTTTTGCCGCTCCTGATGTGGGCGGGGTAGGGCGTGCAAGAACTTTTGCAAAACATTTTCAAGCCGATTTAGTGGTTTGTGATAAGCATCGCAAACGTGCCAACGAAATTGCCTCTATGCAAGTGATTGGTGATGTGAAAGATGCCAATGTAATTATTGTCGATGATATTATAGATACAGGTGGTACAATTTGTAAAGCCGCCGAAATTATATTAGAAAAAGGAGCAAAATCGGTCAGAGCGATTTGTACGCACCCCGTTTTGTCAGGGAATGCTTATGCAACCGTAAGCAATTCAAAATTAACAGAACTAATTGTGTCAGATACTTTACCTCTGAACCAAAGTGTTCCTAAAATTAAAGTCCTAAGTGTTGGAAAATTGTTTGCAGAGGCGATTAGGCGTATTCACGAACACGAATCTATCAGTTCGTTGTTCATCAGTTAAAAAAGGCTT
The DNA here is from genome assembly GCA_004293265.1 of Bacteroidota bacterium. Taxonomy (GTDB): domain Bacteria; phylum Bacteroidota; class Bacteroidia; order Cytophagales; family Microscillaceae; genus RDXZ01. The sequence continues at coordinate 9,546 of RDXZ01000151.1, forward strand.
GGTAACTCAAGGAGATAAGCACAGCAAAAGGCTTTGGGTTCGGTATATGTTCAATTTTTAAATAATTAATGAAATGAAATCTGTTGAGATTTTAGGCTTTAAAAGAGAAGTAGTTGGTAAAAAATATTCACGCAGACTACGTGAAGAAGCAAGCGTTCCATGTGTGTTGTATGGTGGTGAAACTGAAATTCATTTTCACTCTCCTATGATTTTATTCAGGGATTTAATTTATACTCCTGAGGCACATACTGTTCTTTTGAATATAGAAGGCGATGAATATAACGCAATTTTGCAAGATATTCAGTATCACCCTGTCAGTGAAATGATTTTACACGCTGATTTTTTGTTGTTAAAAGATGATAAACCTGTAAAAATTGCAGTGCCTGTAGTTTTCAAAGGTAACTCACCCGGCGTACAACAAGGGGGAAGATTAGTCGTAAAAATTAAAAAAATTATGATTAAAGCTTTACCAAAAAATTTACCTGATAATGTAGTGGCTGATATTAGCAAATTAGAATTAGGTAAATCTATCAAAGTAAAAGATTTGACCGTAGAAGGTTTTGAGATTTTAGATTCTGCTGCCAATCCTGTGGCTTCTGTTGAAGTACCAAGAGGATTAAAAGGTAAAGCTTAATTTTTTTAATTTCCTAATAACTAAAAACAGGCTATTTTTTTAAAAAGTAGCCTGTTTTTTTTATGGGTATTGATTTATTTTACTTTTTGGTTCTAAGTGATTTTACTTGAACGTTTAACAATTGTATGCAAATCTAATTATTTTTTTTAAAATTTTCGTTAGTGTAAAAATTTTGTATATTAATCAAAATGGCGAAATATTTGTTTTACGCCCTCGCTTGTGTCCCACAAGCGAATATTGTAACAAACAAATCTTACACCA
>RDXZ01000152.1 GCA_004293265.1 Bacteroidota bacterium
ACGGCTATTGCTAATACGATTTGAGTAATTTGTGATGTTTTCACTTTGATTTTTTATAATGATTTAATAAAAAAAATATTTTTGAGGTGCAAATATAATGATTTTTTTTAAAAACAAAATTTTTTTATAAACTTTTAGTTGTTTTTATTTTTAATTTAACCTCAAACTTTCCAGAAGTTTTAAACTTTTGGAAAGTTCGAGGAAAATTCGCAGTGTTGGAAAGATTATCTAATTCGCAATTTCAGACATAAACTTTATACGCATCAAACGGAGTTCTTCTTCTGAATAATCTTCATCAAAATAATCCAAAGCGACAGGTAAATTATCTGTATCAGCATTCATAAAATAATCAAAAACCTCTTCTTGTCTATCATCGTCCATAATTCTATCAATATAATAATCTAAATTAAGACGTGTTCCTGAGTAACAAATGTGTTCGATTTCATCTAATACTTCGGACATTGACATATTTTTGGCTTCGCTAATTTCTTCCAAATCAACTTTTCTATCAATTTGTTGAATAATCCAAATTTTTGTTTTTGATTTATTGACCGCAGAACGCACCACTACATCTTGGGCGGTTTCGATGTCGTTTTCTTCTACATATTTTTGAATTATCTCCAGAAAAGGTTTACCATAACGTTGTACTTTTCCCATACCTACGCCATTGATTTGTGCCAAATCGTCTTCTGTGGTTGGATAAAAAGTTGCCATTTCCTCCAAAGAAGGATCTTGAAAAATAGCAAAAGGTGGAAAACCTTTTTGTTTGGCTACTTTTTTTCGCAAATTTTTAAGCATTTCAAACAACACGAGGTCGTGTGAACGAGTGCTATTAAAATTACCTAATTCTTTGTCATCATCTTCATCATCAGATACTTTCGAATAATCGTGTTCTTCTGAGAGTTCTACGGAATAAGGGTCTTTTAAAAATTCTTTTCCTTTTTCAGCAAGATGCAATACGCCATAATTATCAATATCTTTGTATAAAAAATCAAAAACAATGCAATGTCGCACCACTGAGTCCCAATAACCCAATTCTTTTTCTTTTCCTATCCCAAAAGTTCTCAAACCATCATGCCCATAACTCATCACATAACTTGTTTTTTCACCTCTCAACACATCGACAATATGCCCAAGTCCAAATCTTTCCTCTGTTTTGACGACAGTTTCTAAACACGAAATAATATCTTCTTTGGCAGTAAATTTACGCGTTGGATAGACGCAATTATTACATTTCCCACAATCGTGATGAATTACCTCCCCAAAATAACTCAATAACAATCGCCTTCTGCATACGCCTGAGGACGAATAAGCCATCATTTCTTGCACCAAATGCCTTGCATTATCTCTTTCGGAAACGGTTTTATCTTTGTTAAATTTTTCTAATTTTAAAATATCGTGTGGGCTATAAAACATAATGCAGTCAGATTCGATGCCGTCTCGTCCTGCGCGTCCTGTTTCTTGGTAATATCCTTCCAATGACTTGGGCGCGTCATAATGAATGACAAATCTTACATCAGGTTTATCGATTCCCATACCAAAAGCAATCGTGGCGACGATGACATCAATTTCTTCATTCAAAAAACCATCTTGGTTTTGCATTCTTACTTGTGATTCTAAGCCTGCGTGATAGGGAGCAACTTTTACATCATTTACTTTGAGTAGTTCATATACTTCTTCCACTTTTTTGCGGCTCAAACAATAAATAATCCCTGATTCTCCTTTATGATTTTTGAGATATTTGATAAGTTGTTTTTTGATAGCCGTTTTGGCTCTTACCTCATAATACAAATTAGTGCGGTTGAAAGAAGATTTGAAAACCTTTGCTTCCTCCATACGTAGATTTTTTTGAATATCTATTTGTACTTTGGGAGTGGCGGTAGCGGTAAGTGCAATAATAGGTAAATTCCCTATCAAATCGATCATCATTCTAATCCTTCGGTATTCAGGTCTGAAATCGTGTCCCCATTCTGAAATACAATGGGCTTCATCGATGGCAATAAAAGAAAGTTTAGCCGTTTTTAAAAACTCTAAGTTAGATTCTTTTGTCAAAGATTCGGGAGCAACATACAACAATTTGGTTTCTCCTGCCAATACTCCTTTTTTTACTTTCGTAATTTCTGCTTTTGATAAAGTAGAATTTAAAAATTGTGCATTCACGCCTAAGGCTTCCAATTGGTCGACTTGGTTTTTCATTAAGGCAATCAAAGGAGAAATAATAATGGCGGTTCCTTCCCTGATAATGGCGGGTAGTTGGTAACATAGCGACTTGCCTGCACCAGTGGGCATCAATACAAAGGTATCGTTTCCAGCCATCAAGTTATTGATAATTTCTTCTTGTAAACCGCGAAATTGTGTATATCCAAACACCTCTCGGAGTTTATCTTTTAAGTTAATGTCTTCTGCTATCATAGTTTTGTCCATAGATTTCTGTAACAATTTTGCATTTGGAATCAATGATTTGTTATAGATTTTTTAAATCTTAATGCAAGTTATAATTTTTTTTGAAATAACAAGCAAATTTTTTTTATTTTTTTTTCAAATTTAATAAAAAAATCATAAAAAACTTCATAAACAACTAATTATACAAAAATAATGTACTATTTTGATGTACTTTTTCATTTTTTTATTTATTTTTGCCAAAAATAATATATCCGCCTTTGCCTGTGTCCCTCAGGCAACTCTGCGAATAATTATATAATATACACAAAACATTATTGTATAAAAAATATGAAATTCCGCCGTTGCATGTGTCCCAAATTCCGCCATTGCCTGTGTCTGACAGGCAACTCTTATTCACAGAATTGCGTATGTAACAATAGTAATGACATAAAAGTAAATGAAAGATAAATAATTACATTCAAAAAAAATTTAATTAAAAAATGAATACTCAAAAAAAAGCCATTTTATATGATGATAATTGTCCAATGTGTCGTTTATACACACAAGGATTTGTAAAAGCGGGTATGTTAGAAAGTGAAAATAGAATACCTTTTTCGTGTGTGCAGGAAAGTCCACACGCAAACAAAATAGACCTTGATAGAAGTCGCCACGAAATTCCTTTGATTGATTTAGAAGGTGGAAAGACGCTTTATGGTTTGGATAGTTTGCTTTTTATGATTGGTAGTCGTTTGCCTTTTTTAGCGTCTATTGGTCGTTTTGCACCTTTTTATTATTTTTTTAAATTATTTTATGCGTTTATTTCTTATAATCGGCGTGTGATTATTCAATCTGTTGGCACACAAAAAGGCTTTAATTGCGCACCAGATTTTAATGTTTATTATAGATTGTCTTTTATTGGTATTGCACTTTTTTTAGGTGGATATTTTTTTCAAATTCGTTGGGAATATATTTTGGGCGTAGTCATAAGCCATTATTTATTGCCTTTTTTGAATAAATATGAACGCAGTGAACTTTTAGGACAATTATCAGTCAGTATTTTTATAGGTTTGATATTTTTACCATTTCACTTTTGGGTAGGTATAAGTGCTTTTTTACTTGCTTATATTTGGCGAATTAAAACGCATTTTAAGTTATAATTTTTGTTAGTGTAAAAATTTTGTATTAATCAAAATGGAGAAATATTTGTTTTACGCCCTCGCTTGTGTCCCACAAGCGAATATTATAACAAACAAATCTTACACTAACGACGACTGCTTGTGGGACACAAGCAGGGGCGAAATCACAACAGGCTAAAGCCCGTTGGTACAATTTATATCCGCCGTTGCCTGCGTCTCACAGGCAACTCTGCGAATAACAACATAATAACACAAAATATTATTTTATAAAAAATATGAAATTCTTTTTTTTATTTTTATCTATATTTACTTCATTTTCTTTATTGGCACAGGAAAAAGAAAAAGTTTTTTTACAAAAAGCAGAAGTTTTACAAAAAGTACCCAATCAGCCCAATGTAAGAAAACTCATCAAAAATGTAGTCGTTACACACAAAGGAACGACAATTTATTGTGATTCTGCCTATTTATACGAAGATAAAAATGCGGTAGATACTTTTGGAAAAACAAGAGTTGTAGGAGAAAATGGTGCAGTACTCACTGCCAAAAATACTTATTATGACGGCAATTCTCAAACCGCAAAAGCAAGAGGTGATGTTGTTTTGGTTGATGATAAAATGCGATTAGAAACCGAAAATTTAGATTATCAAATTCAGACAGGCATTGCTTATTATACCAATGGTGGAAAATTAGCAGATACCGAAAAAACTTTGACAAGCCAACAAGGCACTTATGACACCAATAGTAAAATTTTTTATTTTACAAAAGATGTTGTTTTGATTGCAAAAAAAGACCAACAACAAATCAACACAGAAAATTTGACTTATCACACCATTACAAAAATGACTTATTTTAAAGGTGATACAAAAATTACTTCGAAAGATGGTGTCGTCAATACAAAATTAGGAAATTATAACACAGAAACACAAGTTTCAGAGTTGCAAGGAAGGTCAAAAATTGAAAATGAAGAATATACTTTGGAAGGCGATTCACTTTATTCTGATAATAAATTGGGCATTGGTTATGGATATGGAAATGTAGATATATATTCCAAAAAAGATAGTATGTTTGCACAAGGCGACTTTGCGTGGGTGCGTAGAAACGAAAATGAAAGCAAAATATATGGTGATGTGATTGCTTATCAAATTTCTTCGCAAGATACACTTTGGATAAAAGCAGATACTTTGCATGTCATCAATCAAAAAGGAAAAGATGGCAAAAAAATGTTATTGGCTTATCATCACACACGTATTTATCGCAAAGATTTTCAAGCAAAATGTGATTCTTTGGCTTATAATCGTGCTGATTCTGTGATGAGAATGTTTAGAGACCCTGTATTATGGGGCAAAAAAAATCAAATTACTGCTGATTCTATTCATATTTTTTTGGATAAAAATGAACCTTTGAAAGCCGAATTTAATCACGAGGCTTTTATGTTGTCAGAAGATACACTCAAAAATTACAATCAATTAAAAGGAAAAAGAATGACAGCTTTTTTCAAAAAACGTGAAATCAGAACCGTAGAAGTAAGAGGTAATGCACAAAATATTTTTTTCCTTTTGAAAGAAAAAGAAAATAAATTAATAGGTATGAATCGGGTAGATTGTAGCGATATGAATGTTTATTTCAATCCAGAGAATCGAATTAAAAAAGTAGCTTATTTAAACAAACCCGAAGGCTCGCTCACACCCAAACACGAATTACAAGAGCCTCAAAAGAAAATTAAAAATTTTAAATGGCGAACAGATGAAATTCCAAAAAGAAGTGAATTTGTACGAAAATATAATATACCCAAATAATTTTTTTGAATGGAAAATAAAAATATAGACGTAGAATTAAAAGACAATATCAAAGTTTTTTATGCTGAAACAAAACAAAAATGGAGAGAATGGCTTGAATTAAATCATAAAAACGAAAAAAGTATTTGGTTGATTATTTATCATAAAAAAAGCCAAACTCCAAGCGTTTATTATGATGAAGCCGTTGATGAAGCCTTGTGTTTTGGTTGGATAGATAGCAAAATTAACAAAAGAAATAATGAAAGTTTTTTTCAATTTTTTTCAAAAAGAAACCCAAAAAGTAATTGGAGTAAAGTCAATAAACAAAAAGTTGAAAAACTTATTGAACTGGAACTAATGACAGAAGAAGGTTATAAAATGATAGAAATTGCAAAAAAAACAGGTACTTGGAATGCCTTAGATGATGTCGAAAATAACATTATTCCTGATGATTTACAACAATTATTCGACCAAAATCCTACTGCATACAAACATTGGCAAGACTTTTCTCGTTCTTCTAAAAGAGGAATTTTAGAGTGGATTTTGAACGCAAAAAGACCTGAAACAAGGCAAAAAAGAATAGAAGAAACAGTTACTTTGGCAGAAAAAAATCTAAAAGCCAATCAATATCAACAATAAATTAAAAAATAAATTGACATCAAAAATAGGGGGAGGAGTTGGCGTAAATTAATCCATAAAAAAAACAAAAATAATCATTTATTTTGTGTTAATTTCTCAAAAAATATACTTATTTTTGCGAAAAAAATTAAAAAAAAATATGCGTTTTTTCTATATGCCTCGTTGGTTTTCTTCTTTTTTTCCTACTTTGCTTTGGCAGAAAAAAACAGACGAAAAAATTATTTATTTAACTTTTGATGACGGACCAATCCCCGAAATTACAGAATGGATTTTAGATATTTTGTCAGAATACAATGCAAAAGCTACTTTTTTTTGTGTAGGTGATAATGTTAAAAAACATCAAAATATTTTTCAAAGAGTTATTAATGAAGGACATCAAGTAGGAAATCATACGTTTAATCACCTGAACGGCTGGGAAAAAAGCACAGAAGAATATATGAAAAATGTAGATTTGTGCCAAAATGCGATGCAAAAAAATGCTACTCATTTTTTTAGACCACCTTATGGAAAATTAAGCCGAAAAAAAATAAAAGCATTGGAACAAAAAAAATTTCAAATCGTAATGTGGCACGTACTTACTTATGATTTTGATAAAAATTTATCTCCAGAAATTTGTCTAAAAAAAGCAATTCAAAATACAAAAAAAGGTTCTATTGTTGTTTTTCATGACAATAAAAAAGCAATACAAAATTTACAATTTGTATTGCCAAAATATATTCAATATTTCAAAGAAAAAGGATATGCTTTTTGCCATTTATGACAAAATATAAGCATAATTGATTGATAATCAAACGTATAAATTTTAAGTTTTCTAAGATTTATAGTTCCTCAAACAAAGGTAGTAAAATAACTTCTATATTTTTATTTTTTAATAATTTTTCGACTTCCAAAATATGTGCAGATACCAAATCACTCGGAAGCCCTGCTATGACGGTTATGAGTGGTTTTTCTATATATTTTCTTGAGCGATACAAATCCATCTGTCCTAATAAACGATTTCTTTCATTTGTTTTTTTGAGTAATTTTGATAGTTTGACTTCTATTCCTAACTCTTGGTTAATATCGATATCAATTCTTTCACGCCCATTCATGGAGGCTTGTGTTTTTACGTTTTTAAAATATCTTTCCAGTGCTTTTGCTAAAAAATGTTCAACTTCTGCCTCACTCAAATTACTTTTAATCATAAATCTTTCGTTAAAATTAAAAATAATTTGTTTTACTTTATCAGGTGTTGGTTTTTTATGTGTAGAATTATATTTTTGAATCAATAAAAAAGTAAAAAATGCAGATAAAATTAAGATAATAAAATAAATAAGTATCATATTTGGGTGGTAAAAAATCTAAAAATCAACGCTTTGATAACCTCTTTCAAAAACATTATTTTCCATAGTGCATTTTTCTACCTTAATAATATCTTTCACTCGACAAAAATATTGCACAAAATTATCTTCAATTTTACATTCTTTTAAAATTACAATTTCTGTAAAATTCCCTGCGTCCATAGGCACGTGAAATAAAGCATAATTATCATAACTTTCGCCTCGACCTGATTTATTAAGGTCAATCACACATTTTTGAAAAGTAATATGTTGAGAATCAATAATATAAAACAAATCTAAGGCTTGATTGTCTGTAAATCTACTTTTTGTAAAATCAATATTATTACCATTTTGAATACTTAAAATTCGTTGATTTGTTCCACGAATAATGCTGTTTTCGAAGCGAAAATCGGTTACTTTTTTGAGCGCCAAACCTTCACTTCCACCAAATAAAATACAATTTTTAAGTGAAATATTTTTAGCATTTTCGAACAAAAAAACACCACTTTCTCGACTGACTTGCCCTGCTTCCAAGTTTTCTATTGTAATATTTTCTACTTCTTTGAAAGACAACAAATATATATTTTTATGATTAGAAATAATTTTTGTTCCTTTTTTTTGTCCAATAATTTTAAGGTTTTTAATATTTTTGATTTGCAAACAAAACGCATTGTCTTTTGAAATCAATTCAGTGTTAGCGTTGTTGATATTGGTAGGAAAATTCGAGAAATCTAAACGCTCCACCAAAATTCTGATAGTTACATCATTGCCAATTGCTTTTAAAAATTCATCTACATTTTTAACAGAAATTGTTTTTTTTGTTTCTGCTTTTAGTTGAAATATAGATAAAAAAATGACTAAAATAATAAAAAATTTTGTTTTCATACAGATAAAAAATAGATTTCTTTTGATATATTCAACAAAGATAATGATTTTTTTATCAATAACAAATATTTTTTTGAAAAATTCTATAAAATAGTTCTAATTTTTAATCTTTCTTAATGTGAGATATTTTTCCCAGCAATAGAAAATAAATAAAAGTTATTCTGAAGTTAGGTTAAAATAAGGATATGTGCAACTGGCTTAATTGTGCAGACACTGCCTGCACAATTTCAAAATCGGGATAGAAACTTTGGCGAATTAAGGCTTTTAGTTTGTGATATTTTCTAATAAATTTTGGTAGTCTTTGTTTTCCATTTTTATTTGGGTTGTTTTGAGTAGTAAATTTTCGTATATGTTTGATAACTCTGGCTGTGAGTTTTTGCATCTAAATCATTAAACTAAATCTAATTTATTATCTTTCAGTATTTTAGGTATATCCATTCCAATATTATTGCGTTTCACGTAATATTCTAAAAATGCTGAAAAAGACTCAAAACTATTGAAAAAATTTTTAGTGCTTTTCTTTCTGTCCTTTGCTCTTTTCTTTTTAAAATCATAGTATTCTTCAATAATTTCAAAAAAATTCTTTTTGGAAAATAAATTTTCATATTGAATGAGTGTGTTTAAATCAAGCATTATTAAAGGTTTTATTTCTTTTATATTTTCATAACTTCCTAATTGATTGTTCATTTCGTTTTGTAGTATTTCCTCTACTCCAAAAGCACTAAAACTTAAATCGGTAAAAACAAGTATTGGGTAAATAATGATTTTTTTTGCTTTAATCCTTTTAGATAATTTTGAATTTTCAAATGAAAAATCTAAATTATTTATGTAGTTAATTGCATTAACTAATTGTGGGACACCTTTTTTATCCTTCTGATTAGAAAACTTATCTAAAATACCTTCTTTAATTTTATCATAGTCGTATGAGTGCTTTATTTCAGCCTTCATGATTACGTCTTTTAATTCAAACAAACATATTTTTTGGTCTTTTCTAACATAAAAGTCCGTTAATTCCTTCGTATCTTTTCCTATTTTATAAGTTGGATTTGGTGTTAATATACTGTTCTTATGATTGATTGATTTATGAGAAAAAGTGTGCTTCATTGCTTTTACTAATAATAATTCTTCTGAAAATTTAGTAGTAAAATAGGTATTTAAAATTCCAAAAATTTGTTTTTTTTCTTTTATCTTCTTGAATTTTTCTAAAAAAATCGCATCAAAACTTGGATTATCTTGCTTAAATAAATTTTCTGCTACTTCTTTAAAATCAAAAAAGATGCTTTTAAATAATTTATCAATTAGAAAAATGAAACTAAGAACAAGATATTCATTCTTATTTTTCTTAAAAATAGGCTTTTCTCGAAAAGGTGTAAAATCTTCTATTTGAAAAGAATCGTAATTAGAAATATTTTCAGGATTAATACACAAATTATGGAGTAAATTTCTTTCAATAGTATATTCACTACCTATTTTTATTATTGCCGTTTGAAAAGATGCTATATATATTCCTAACAATATTCTTGCATATTCTTTCCAATTTGATACACCCTTATTTGATAAAAAGTAGGGCAATAACTTACTAAAAATCTCATCTGTTTCAACAAAATCAAATAAATGATAACATTTTACTAATGGGATATAAAATAGTTTTTCTTTTATAAATTCAATTTGTGAAATTTGATTTTTTAAAAATAATTGTATAATACCTTCATCTTTGAAGTTATCATCACTTATTGAATAATTTTGTTTATCATTGACTTCTTGATTTACTAATAACAAGGCTTTAAAGAAATCTAACTTTTGTTTTGGGGATAAATTTTCGCACTCTATAGAATTGTAATTTTGCAATATTCTTGTAAAAAATATTAGAATAGTCTGATTATTAGCAAGAAATATAGGCACTTGTTTACTACCACATCCACTTAAAAATGATGTGATTTTAATTTTTTCGTTATGCTCAAAATTTTGTGATAACCAAGATATAAGTTCTTTATGTTTGTCTGTATTGGTTTCCTTTATATGAATTTGAGCATTGATATATGCCAATAATTTAAGCATACTGAAAGAAGGAATATTTTTTATTAAGGTTTCAAAAGTTTCTCCTTTATTACCAAAAATACTTTCTAATTCTAATAATAAACCTATTGCCATTTTTATTTTAATTGTTTAAGGAAAATAAATTAATTAAAATGATATTTTTTTATTATCTTTGCATGGTTTATTAATGTAAAATAAAGATGAAAAAATACGATATTACTTTAGAG
>RDXZ01000153.1 GCA_004293265.1 Bacteroidota bacterium
CATCTACAATTGTCATTTTTCCAACACCCGCACGAACTAAAAATTCCGCTGCAAATGATCCTACACCACCTAATCCAACTACTAATACATTTGAATTTTTTAACTTATTTAATCCTTCTTCTTTAAATAATAAAGCTGCTCTTTCTTGCCACTTTGCCATAATTTATTGCTTGTTATTAAAAACAGATTGGTAATTGTTCCAAACTATTTCTTTCATTTTTTCTACTGAAATATTTTTACATTTTGCTGCAAAAGTATAAACTTCTTCCAAACTTTCCGAAATTGTATCGGTTTCTAAAAAAATTTTATCATTTGGAAGGTGTCTAAAAACCGATTCCATTTCTGGATTTCGTAGCAAGTATTTGCCAAAAGATAAATAAAAATCTTGATTCAAAAGTTGTTTCGCTAAAGCAATATTTTTTGAAAATCCGTGAATGATGAAAGGAGACGGAATTCCACTATTTTTTTTACAAGATATGATTTCATCAAATGCCGCTACACAGTGTAAAATTACAGGTTTTTTCACTTCATGTAAAAGCGCTAATTGCGATTCGAAAACAGCAATTTGTAATTCAATTTTCTTTTCTATTCGTTTATCTAAACCACACTCTCCTAATGCAATACATTCTTTTAATTGAAGTTTATTTTTAATACTGTTTAAATCTTCAGTTACCCGTTCATCAACAATATACCAAGGATGTATTCCGATTGAGTAGTGTGGAATATCATTTAAAAACTCATTTGGATATTGGTTTACAATTGCTAAAATAGAATCCGAATTGGTATGACTATGTGTATGTAAATTAACAAATTTCATCGAATTTCTTTTTGCAAAAATACTACATTTTGGTAACTATTTTTCATTAATTTTGTGGCAGATACTTTATTATGATTCAAAAAGCATTTCGCAATTACATTTCTAACTTTCAAGGCTTTTCTCGTGAAGTATGGATTCTTACCCTAGTTACTTTTATTAATAGGGCAGGAACTATGGTTTTGCCTTTTTTATCTAAATATTTACACGAAGATTTGCATTTTTCGTACTCTCAAGTAGGAACCATAATGGTATTTTTTGGATTAGGTTCTTTATTAGGTTCTTGGTTAGGCGGAAAATTATCAGATATTATCGGTTTTTATAAAATAATGATATTTAGTTTGCTAGTAAGTGGTTTGATGTTTTTCGGGTTGCAATTTGTTACTTCGTTTTATGGTTTATGTATTAGTATGTTCTTAATTATGTCGGTTTCCGATATGTTTCGTCCCGCTATGTTTGTATCGCTGGGTGCTTATGCTAAGCCAGAAAATAGAACAAGAGCCTTAACATTGGTTCGATTGGCTATTAATTTAGGATTTGCCGCCGGACCAGCTTTAGGTGGATTAATTATTATGAATATTGGTTATAAAGGGTTGTTTTGGGTGGACGGATTAACCTGTATTATAGCTATTTTAATTTTCTGGATTAAAGTAAAAGAAAAGAAAAAATCTACTTATTTAGATAAAGTACAACCTGGTGATGTTTTAGTAGAGTCGGTTTTTAAAGATAAAATTTATTGGTTGTTTTTAACTACCTCTTTAATTGTAGGGATTATGTTTTTCCAGTTGTTTACTACCATTCCTATTTATCATAGAGAACAATTTGGATTAACCGAATTACAAACAGGATTATTATTAACCTTAAATGGTGTTTTAGTATTCTTTCTTGAAATGCCTATTGTAAATTATATTGAGAAACATAAAAAAGACAAATTAAAAGTTATTATTTTAGGATGTTTTTTTATGAGTATTAGTTTGTTTTTAATGCTCGTAAATACTTGGGCAGGCATTTTACTAATTATGATGTTATTTATGACGTTTGCAGAAATGTTTAATTTTCCCTTTTCAAACGCATTTGCTCTAAGTCGGGCACCAAAACATCATCAAGGTCGTTATATGGCCATTTTTACTATGAGTTATAGTTTAGCCCATATATTAAGTGCTAAAATTGGGATGTTAATTATTGATAATTATGGGTATCAAGCCAATTGGTTATTTATGGGAATACTAGGGTTTTTAGGTACTTTAATTGGATTTTATGTATTGCAATTAGTAGAAAAAGAAAAAATGTTAAAACACGTTAATTAACAAAATTTTAAAATTTCATTTTTATAAAAATTATATTTTTGACTAACAAAATTAAAAACAAAATATATTATGAATGCTAAAATGTTATTTCAAGGATTAGTATTGGCAAGTGCAATCATTTTTTTGCCAACCACAACTTTTGCTCAAAACAATCGTTTCAATCAATTGGCACAACAAAAAAACAATAGTTTCGAATTGCGAATTGACAACGCAATGACCGATGCACAATTGAAACAAGATGAAACAGATGCTAAAAAGTTTGATTTTGAAGTTTCTTTTTCGGGTGTAAAACGTAATGATAAAAAGCAAATTACAGCTATTAAAATTGCTTATAAAGACCAAGATGGAAATTCAGGAAATTATAATGTTAGTGCAGAAACGCCAATTAAACCCATTTCAATTAAGAAACAATTTGATGGCACTGGAAAAGGCCTAATTAATATACAATCTGGTGCTTCACAAAATGATTTATTTGCTAATGGTTTTGATTTGAAAGGATTTAACGGGATGTTTAATAACGATATGTTTATGAATTTAGACAATAACGTTTTTAAAGGTTTAGTGGATGGAAATACCATTGATTTAGATAAATTTAAAGAATTGCAAAACGAATTTCAAACGGATTCTTTAGGTGGAAATTTCAAATCATTTACTTTTAAAGATGGTGAAATTATTGGCGACAATCCGGATATGCAATTAGAAGAAGAAAAAACAGATGAAAATGGAACAGTAACAAAAAAGTATTCTGACGGAAAGGGCAATACTATGATTTTTTCAGAACGAAATTTTTCTTCAAATGGCGATAAAATCGATGATTTGGAAAAGTTTAAAAAAGAAAATAAAATTCAAATTCAAAAAAACTTTCAATTAAAAGAGGATTCCACCAAATCTGATTTAGAAAAATTAAAACATGAATTGGAAAAAACCAAAACCGATTTAGAAAAACTAAAAACCGATTTAGAAAAGGATAAATTGAAAAGTAAAAAGTAAAAAGTAAAAAGCAACAAAGTTTCATAGTAACTAAGTTAAATGTAAAAAACCAGAATTTTCAAATGAAAATTCTGGTTTTTTAATATCGTAAATCCCAAATCGTAATTCGTAAATTACCTAAATTCCTTCTTAATTCTTGCGATATCTCGTTTGGTATCATGTTCTTTCATGGTTTCACGTTTGTCGTAATTTTTCTTACCGCGGCACAGTGCTATTTCCACTTTAGCCAACCCTTTTTCATTTGTATATAATTTCAACGGAACTATTGTTAACCCTTTATTGTCTGAATCTTTATCGAGTTTTTTTAGTTCTTTTTTGTTTAAAAGTAGTTTGCGTTCGCTTTTGGCTTTGTGGTTGTAATGCGTTCCAAAAGCATATTCTTCAATAGTGGCGTTTATCAAAAACAACTCGGTTTGCTCATTAAATTCGCAAAAACTTTCTGCAATAGAAGCTTTCCCTAAACGAATAGATTTAATTTCTGTACCTGTTAATACAATACCAGCATCGTATTTGTCTATAATTTCATAGTCAAATCGAGCACGTTTGTTTAAAATATTTATAATCTTTTGCATAGTTGCACAAAATTAAGGTTTATTTTTGAAAGAAAGCAGCATATTTTTTATGATTTTGAAAGAATAAAGGGGTTAAACTTGAGTTTTGATTTTTATACACGAATGAATTGGCGTATTTTTTTAGTAGTTTTGCACAAAATAAAAAATAATGTTTAAAATTTTAGCTAAATTAAATAAAGTCATTTTACCAAGTTATTCTAAGCAACGTCTTGATTTAGCGAAAGCTACAAAATTACAAAAGACAATTATTGCTTGGCGTTATTATGTTACGATTCATGCAATAGAAAAAAAATAAAAATATTATTTTAAAATATCGAATTTAGTTCTATATTTGCACCCACAAAAAAGGCCTCGTGGCGCAACTGAATAGCGCACTTGATTACGGCTCAAGAGGTTTCTGGTTTGAATCCAGACGAGGTCACTACTTACATCCCAAAACTATTGATTTTCAATGTTTTGGGATTTTTTATTATCTTTGTGTGGCTATTTTGTGGCTACATTTATAACTTACTGCAATTTAACAAAAAATTCACTAAAAAAAATAAAACTAAAAAATAATTTTATCAACTTAAATTAAGGATATTATTTAGAAATGATTGAACTTTCAGAAGAGACTTTGAAATTATACCAAGATGGTAAAAAGAACTTTGAAGCACAATTAGTTTCAATTCGTCAAGAGTGTGAATTTATTAAGAAAGATTTTCTGTCAAAAGATTTTAATATTTATAATTCAAAGGATGAAATTAATTCTTGTTATAGTTTTTTCTTGCAATTTGTTCCATACCTAAATTATCTTATCTATTTTTCAAAAGATGAAGAAGTAATTTCTAAATTAAAATCATGTGGTTTTACTTATACTACTTTAAAGTGGATGATTGACATAAATGAAATTGAATCTGAAATTAGAAGATTAGAAAAAATAGAGGGCTTACTTATTTTTCCAGATTCATACCTTTATTCTTGCATTTTTTATGTAAGTTCAAAATTTCGTTTAAATGCATTAGAATATTTTATAGGTAATGTTAGTTATAACGGTTTAGTTACAAATAAAATTCATGTTGATTTTACTAAAAGAATTAGAAGAAGGAATTACAATCATAATAACAAATCGAAACTTTCCAAAGATGATTTTGAGAATTTAATGAATGAACAAATAGATTTGTTAGAGAAAAAATCAATCGAAAATGGAAAAGATAAATCAAAATCAATAAAATCTCTTTTAAAATTGTTACATGGAGATTGTGGAAGTATTTACGAATTATTCCAATTTTCAACAAAAGGTATTAGTAAAAATAGCGTCTACTTCGAACTTTTTCCTTTACTAAAGATGATAGTTAAGGATAAAAAACTTAAAAGCGAGACAGAATTTTTTGATAACACCGCTGAACAAGTTTACAATAACGACTACCGATTATACAGAATTTCAAAAGTAAAAGACATACTTAACCTAAAGTGATTTTAATATAAAAATAATATTAAAAATTTTTTAAAATATTTAATATCCTAAATAATAAGTTAGGATTTTTTTTCGTAAAAACACCGCTCACTTTCTAATTTTTACATTTTGTTCCTTTACAACGCTGAATAATTAAAAACTCACACGTTATGGAAATACAAAATACACCTCCAATTTATTGGAATAAAAACCAAGCTTCTAAGCATCTTTGCTGTTCTGTTAAAACAATTGATAGACTTATTAAAAACGGTAGAATAAAATCGTTTAAAATGGGTAGAAAAGTACTTATTTATGCAAATACCTGTATTGAGGAAAATATTAATTCAATTAAACCAAAGTTTATTTAATACTATTATAAAAATCATTTACAAAGCATTTGAAAACATTTTGTAATTAATAAAGTGTATAATGAATTTGCATGAAATGATAATAAGATAATTATCAAATTTAATTCAAAAGGAAACGTTCTAATAATTAATAAAAATAATAAAATTTATAATAAGAAAAATACATTTTTGATAATTATTATACTAATGATAATTACACACGATAATTAAAGATAATTAAGAAAATAAATAACAACACGTTTTAAAACGTATTAAAATGAATTACAATGCGAAAAAAACCAGAATTAAAAATATGTCCGTTTTCAAATGTAATATTTACACCAAAACGAAACAATCAAGTTTTTGCAACTTCAAAAGATAGACAAGCATATCATAATGAAAAGAATAATTTTATTAGAAATAAAATAAGTGAAGTAAATAAGCAATTACTAAAATATTACAAAATTTTAGATTCATTATTAGAAGAGCATCAGTATGCATATGTTCACAAACAATATTTGAAAGCTATTGATTTTTCTTTTAAATTATTTACATATTACTCAGAATACAAAGGAAATATTATTTATGGTTTTTATGACATTAAATTGATGAAGCATCGTAATGAAGATTACTTTTACATTACACGAATTTAAGTGGACAAGCTAATTTGCTATTTAAAAAATATTATTTAGAATATTTTAAATTTCTTTCCTAATTTAAGTGTTTAATTCGTTTTTCGATTAAATACTGCTTCTGTACTTCTGTAGAAATCATTCTACATAAATAAATTTCCTCCTTTATAGTATTAGCTATAAATTTGAGATTATCAATAAAACCGATTACTAAATTTAGTAAATTCAAGGTTTTTCATAGAATATAAAAATGATGCCAATTTTCGATAGGTAATGTTCATTTTCAATTACGAATTATAATACAAAGTATTTATTTTTAGACATATTGCGTAAAAATGCTCAATGTTTTTAAAATTCAAACGGCTAATTTTGAGCATATACAACAAAGTGAGGATAGTTTTGCTCAACTAAACTTAAAAAACTGATCATATAAACAAGTTATCTACAACTTTTCTTTCAACCCTCCCATTTGCACTTAAAGTGCTGTATTCATTGACATTGTGAAATTAGTAAAAGCAGAATAATGCACAAAAAAGCAACGAAATACTTGTTTTGTTGTACCCAATGTTGTACCTTCGTATCACGATGCACCCGAATGAAAACCCAGTATTTACAATACTTTCACTCGTTTGCATTACTTTACAAAAGTAGTATAACATTTCTAAATTCCTATTAATATGGCATCAATTAAACTAATTTTAAGAACGCACCAGGTAGATCAAACAGGACACAGCCCTTTGTATATCCGAATTATAAAAGATAGAAAAACGAAATTTATCACTGCTGGAGTAAAGCTCAAAGAGAACGAGTGGGATGAAGTAAAGCAGAAAGTAAAAAAGAACCATTCCAACAGTGCCCGGATGAATGCTGCATTATCGCAAAAGATTGCTGATGCTGAAGGTCAGGTAGCCGATATGGAACGCAAAATAAAAACCGTATCGGTTAAAAAGCTCAAAGAAGCCATCAAGGGAAAAGAAGTACCAAACTTTTTTGAATATGCTAGAAAGAGATTAGAGAAAATTAAAAGCACTGTTTCTTTTTCCACCTACAAAGCGTACACCTCTCAGGTTGATAAGTTTGAAAAATATATGGGCACAAAGGATGTATATTTTGATGAAATTACGGTAGCTTTATTAAATGACTATAAATTTCATTTAGGCAATGTATTAGGAAACGGAGATACAACGCAACGACTTTCCATAATTGTACTCGGAACCATTTTTAGAGATGCAATTCGCGAAGAAGTAATTCCCGAAACTATGTTTCCTTTTAGCAAAATAACCCTCAAAATCAGTTCTTCTAAAAGACTATTTCTTAATAAAGTACAGATTGATGCTTTAACACAAATAAAGCTAATAGAAGGTAAAAAAGCTATGATGTGGAGAGATTTATTCCTATTCTCTATTTATGCAGGAGGATTGCGTTTTAGTGATGTTATCGAAATGCAATATTCAAATTACAATGAAGCGGAACATAAAATCAACAAACACATTCGTAAAACTGGAAGAGTACACCAGTTCAAAATCGGAAAAGTGGCTATTGATATTTTAGAAAAATACAAAAAGGAAAATGCCAATCACGATGATTTCATCTTCCCGGTTATTGTAGATAAAGAAGGCTATTTGACCAGCGAAGCAAAACGTTATTTTCAAACAGCAGCTTTCAATAAATTGGCAAATTGGCATCTTAAAAAAATGGGAGTAAAAATGAAATTACCTTTCGACCTTTCTTTCCATTTATCTAGACACAGCTTTGCAACAAATGCGTTAAATAATGGTATGAGAATTGAGCACGTTTCTAAACTTATGGACCACCGAGACATCAGCACAACGCAAGTTTATGCTAAAATCATCAGCGAAGAACTGGACAAAGCAGTAGACAATTATATTTTCTAAATAACGTGTCAATGACTTGTTTTATTGACTTAAAACGATTGTTAATAACTTCAACTAAAATCCTTTAACAAGGATTTTTTTTATTTTATAACTTTACAACAAAGTAAACAAGTAATTTTTAAAGCATTCGAAACGAGTGATAAACGAACTCTAGTTGAAAACACTAGGACTTCCAAAAAGCAACCAATTTAAAACCGCTTTTAATTACCTTTCAATACTAAATGAATAACAAAAAAAACAATATTGCAATTGAATTCAAAGGATCAAAATATGCAAACCGCAGAGTTTGTAGAATTATTGGCAGTGCCACAGGCACAAGCCAAAAATCCTTTATTTGATATTATTATTGAGGGCAAAGTAAACACCCAAAACTATTGCAATGCCTTAATTGGAAAAATCCTAGAACTCAAACAATCTCAATTTCCTTTATTTATTGATTATCAATTCAACCTGGTGAAGAACCCAGAAGTATGGATTTGTAAACTTGAAAAATTATTAGCCAATAATGAAGCTTTTTTCAGCTCCAAAACGGCAATGAGTAGATACAATAAATTGTACTTTCTAATCGAGAAAAAACGAACAGAGCTGCAATCTGCAAGAGTAGTTCGAACAAAACCAAAAACTCCAAAAAGACTTATTAACGCTAATTCTGATGATAGATATTTTTCTTATTATGAAGTCAAAAATCATATTGAAACACTATCTGACTTTTCAGAAAAACTTATTTATTTAACACAAGAAGCTTTTGCGTATAAACAAGCTGATAAATTTTCAATTAATACAACTTTACAAGCTTACGACGAACAATGCAACCATCAAATTGAGCATTTACAAACGCTAAGAAAAATGCGTTCTGAATATGATAAAGAACAACAAGAAAAATTAAACAATGCAAAATTAGCAACAGCACCAACTTTAAAAATCCGTTTGAATGGTCCAATCAACATTTTAACTGACGCTTACAAACAAATGATGAATGATGTAAAACCAAATGGCAAACCTTACATTGAGCATAAGATAAAGGATATTGCAAAATTCATTTGTGATAATTATGTAGACGAAAATGGCAATGAGCTTTCAATGCTTACAATTCAAACGTATTTATCACCAACAAGAACCGATAAGAACCCAAATAATGATTGGAAAATAAAACTGTAGTCCGATTTTTTCTAAAATTAACATTTCAACTTCTTACTATCCATAAGGTCTAACAAACTTTTTAGTCCGATAAGACCAAATAAGTCTAATCGGACTTTTTTTTATTTCTTCCATTTGCACCATAACAATTTAAAACTTTTAAAAATGGATGCAATTATCTTCACAAAAGACCAGTTCACAGATCTAATGAGCAAATTAGACACTATTCAAAGTCAAATCTCAATTAAGGCTGACCCTAAGAAAGAAACCTTTTTAGACAATCAAGAATTTCTATTATTGATGAAAATTTCAAAACGTACAGCCCAAACTTGGAGAGACGAAGGCAAAATTTCATTCAGTCAAGTGGGTAACAAAATCTACTACAAACTTTCCGATGTTGAAAAACTCCTTACGGAGCATTACAACAAATCTTTTAAAGGAAGATAGTATGAGCAGCTGCAACGGAACCTGCGAAAGCTGTGATTGTAAACCAAAAGTAAAATCATAGCACAATCGCGCCGTCCTAGGGATTTGGAAGCGAGCGTCAATCAATCGAAATATCCGTAAAATGAAAAGCTGTTTGAGCGTAGCGAGTTCTTTTCTTTTAGGATATGAGATTGTTATTGACCGCTGAAAATTCCCAGACTTGATTTTTTTGTTTCTTTTTTTATCAAGAAAAAAAGAAAGATAAACCATTAATAACAAAACAATGATAACAGTCTTCAAGAATTTCAACGAAGTTGTAGAACACAAAACAATTGCAACAATTTTAGAAGAAATCCGCACCGGAAAGTACAAACCCGGCATCATTTACTTACGTAAATCACTTGCCGAAAACAAAACAGAAGCATATAACAAAGCAAAAAAATCACTTCCTGCATTTACTCCTTCAGGTAAGTTTATTGGAGGTAGAAAATTGGAATTCCTTGCGGATTATTCAAGCTGCATTATACTTGACATCGACAAATTAACTGCTTCCGAATTACAAAATGCAAAGAACCTAGCTGCACAAAGTGAGTTTACTTATGCCAGTTTCATTAGCCCATCAGGCAACGGATTAAAAATTCTAGTAAAAATCAATTCCGACAAAGCCAATCACAAAGAAACGTTCCTAAAAGTTCAAGCTCATTACGAGGCTATTTTAAAATTAGAAATAGACAAATCAGGCAAAGATGTAACAAGACTATGCTTTTATTCCTGGGATGAAAATCTATATATAAACGAAAACGCTTC
>RDXZ01000017.1 GCA_004293265.1 Bacteroidota bacterium
TAGAAAAGATTTATTTGAGGGACTTTATATTGCAGATAAAGTTGATTGGAACAAGATGAATTTTCCTGTTGTTCATATTGATTTTAGTAGAATAGGAATCAAATCGTTGGGTTTAGAAAAAGGTTTAGATATTCTTTTTGAAAATATTTGATAAAATATTGAAAATCAAATGGTTATAAAAAAAATAAAAGTTATACTTTTTTTATATCAATGTTTTCGAAGGCAAAAGATATGAGTTGTTTTACTATTTTTTAGTATTTTATAACTTAATTCCCATTACAAGAATATCATCTGTTTGTTCATAAGTATTCATCTGCCAATCTTTCAGCGTATCATCTAAAATTATTTTTTGTAAATCTAATGGTTTTGTGTAAATAGAAGATAATAGCTCTCTAAATCTTTTTTTCATAAATTTTCGGTTCTCAATCCCACCAAATTGGTCTTGATAACCATCTGAAAAAAGATAAAGCATAGTAGGTTTAGAAATATCAATACTATGTTTAGTAAAAATTCTTTCTATTTCAGTTTGATGCCCACCAATAGCAAATTTATCGGCTTTATGATCTTGTAAAACACCCTCTTGTATTACATAAATTGAATTGTTGGCTCCTGCATATTCTATCGTTTTTTTGGTTTTGTCTATCACACAAACCGCTATATCCATGCCATCTTTGTTTTGAGTTTCTTGTTGTTTGAGGGCATATTGTATTTTTTTGTGTAGTTGGTTGAGTATGATGTCTGGTTGTGTAATTTTAAGTGAAATAATAATCTCCTCTAAAATATTGATACCTATCATAGACATTAGAGCACCCGGTACACCATGCCCTGTACAATCAGCCGCAATTATTACAATTTTATGACCAATTTGCTCAAAGAAATAAAAATCCCCTGAAACAATATTTCTAGGTTTGTATAAAATAAAAAAGTTTTCCTTATCCAAACTCTGTTCTATCCGTTCTAAAAATGGCAACATAGCTTCCTGAATACGTTGGGCATAGTTGATACTTTGTAAAATATGCTTTTCTTTTTCAGTAAGTTTAGCCATTGTTACTAACAAAGTTTCATTTTGTGTGTACAGTTCTTCAGCTTGTTGTTTAATTTCTTTATTTTTTTGCAACACCTCCTTATGTAATTCCTCCAACTCCTTTTTTTGTTCTTTAATAACTTTATAGAGTTGATACACCTCTGCAAAAACACTTTCTTGTGTTTTTTCCTTTTCTTTAAAAGTATCTAATTTGTCTTTTAGTACAATAATTTCGTCCTCTTTTTGTCTTAAAAGTTCCTGCCAATTATCAATATTGTGCATAAAAAAATTAGTTTTGACAAGTTTTTAGCCATTCTTTTGCTTTTTCTATATCATCAAACATGCGAACTTTTACCTCTTGTAATTTTTCAGTCATAACATCTGAGTATTGTTCAACTGAAAATTGTGCAAAAACGCTAGTTGGTACAATTAATGCCAAAAAACGTCCTCCTGCATTATACATAGCAGGGTTCCAAATTTTATCCCAATAGTTTTGTATTTCAGGAGTCAATACCTCCAAATGAAGTGTATTACCAATAAAAGAAGTTAATTTAGGATTTTTAATCCGTATTTCAGATAAAGTTTGCACAACCTTTTCACAAAAAGGTTGTGTAAATTCTAATTTTTGAAATCCTATCCAACGTATAACGAAACAAGGTAGTGTTTCGTCATAATGTAATTCAGCAAATGATTCACTGATAAGTTTCTGCATATTTGTTTATTTTTAAAATACTCTAGAACTCATTAAATACACGCAACCCACGTGTATAACAATGCAAAAATAATCATTTTTTTTATAATTACCAAATATTTTGAAAAGTATTTGGTAAAATATTGAAAATCAAATACAAACAAAAATTAATATACTTCAAAAAACATATTTTCGGAGAAATGTTGCAAAAAAAGTGTGTTTGTTACTTCAATTTCTATCACACATTTTGGAAAATTTTGATTTTCAAAAAACGCTTTTCGGCTTGCAAAATCTATTTCATTTGTATCTTCAAAAATTCCTTCAGGTAATTTTTCCAAATATAAAAAGTTTAAATATTCTAATTCATTGACACAAATGGCAGTTTTGTAAAAATTTTTGGAATGTGCCAAAATCCATTTATCAGACCACAAATCTTCATAAGAAATTTCAGATGTAAAATTTGGAAAATTGAATTTTTTAAAATTACCTTTTTCATCAAAAAAATAAACACCAAAAGCCAAAAAACGTAAAATTTGTCTTTGTGTGTTTATGCTTGTGTTGATGTTGATATTTTTATTTCTAATATTATCTAAATCAAACCATTGTTTTGTATCAAAATAATTGACTTGTAATGTAATTTTGTTGTTTTCTATTTTTTTTACCAATATTTTAAAACAAGGCGACATCATAATTTTTTGATTTTATAACTAAAAACCTATCAATTTTTGTTATAAATTGTTTTTTTTATTAGTGATAGTTTCAGTTTTTTTATTAGATTGATTTTTTTTAATGATTTCTTTTAATAATTCCTCTATTTCTTGTGCAGGAGTATTTTTATCGATTTTCAATAATTTTTTTTTATCTTTTTTTCTAAATAAATAAGCATATCCTAAACCTTCTTCTTTTTTGAGAATATCATTAAAACCAATTTTTATAAATCTTTCTTTTGATTTTTCCAAACTTTGTTCTGTTGTTTTGTCATAAATTCCAAATAAAATAGGTTCACGTGCCATTACCCACGCAACTTGGTGCAAATGGTGATGAAGTTTTTGGCAATCAGGCGTATATTTATCATAGTATTCTATCACCACAAAATCATACTCTTTTGGGGTATTTGCCCAATCCATATCAGGTCTTTGATAGAGTACAAAAAAAATAATGCTACAAACTATAAGTAATATAAAAAAATCTCGCACAATTTTAGATAAAATAAAAATGATATGTTATCTTTCTTGATAACCAAAAATAATACCATTTTTATTATATTTTTTACTTAATTTTTAAAAAAATAAACTATTTTATAGCTATGTTACACCCAAAAACACCTATTATCGTTGGAATAAGTCAATTTGTACAAAGATTTCAAACAGGTATAGATTTACTCGAACCTATTAAAATGGCAGAAAAATGTATTCGTGAAGCCATTGATGATGCAAAAGGAGAAAATATTTTAAACCATATTGACGCAATGTATGTAGTCAATATTTTTGGTTATCAATATGAAGATGCCCCAAAAACACTCTCTGAAAACTTACATATTAACCCAAAAATAAAATTTTATTCCGCTTATGGTGGTAATACCCCTCAATATTTGGTCAATAAAGCAGCTGATTTACTAACCAAAGGAAATATCAATTTTGCTATCATCACAGGGGCTGAAGCCAATTATAGTTTGGGAAAAGCCTTAAAAAACAATATAAAACTAAATTGGACTCCACAAAAATCACCACGCGCCACCGATGACGAAAACAAAATGGGAACTTCTATTTTGGAAAACGATTATGAATTATTTTTGCTTTCTACTGCTTATCCAATCATAGAAACCGCTTTGAGAGCCGAAAATAAAAATAATATCGATACACAACAAAAAATTATCGGGCAAATTTATGAAAAATTTGCAAAAACTGCCGCCCAAAATCCATTCGCTTGGACGCAAACGCCTTACACGAAGGAGGAAATTCAGACAATTGCAGACGAAAATAGAACTATCGCATTTCCTTATCTCAAAAGAATGTGTGCCAATAATCAAACTGACCACTCAGCCGCTTTATTGCTCACAACCGTAGAAAATGCACAAAAACATAATATTCCACAAGAAAAATGGGTTTTTTTATCCGCCGCCGCAGATTTAAACGATGCTTGGTTTTTTACTCAAAGAAAAAACATTGCTGAATCAATCGCTATCAAAAAAGCTACAGAAATTTGTTTGAAACACGCAGAAATTCCTTTGAAAAATATCGATGCTTTTGATTTGTATAGCTGTTTTCCTGCCGCAGTTCAAGTAGCACAAAAATCTATCGGGCTTAGTTTAGATGATAAAAGACCTTTATCTTTGACAGGTGGACTATCTTTTTTTGGCGGACCTTGGAATAATTATAGTATGCACGCTATTGCAACTACCATAGAAAAAATACGAAATAATATTTTTAAAAATGTATTAATAAATGGATTAGGTTGGTATATCACCAAACATTCTATCGGTATTTATTCAAAATTTCCACCAAAAGGAATTTTTGAATTACCTAATTTAGATGATTTACAGAAAGAAATTGATGCGGAAATGTTGCCTGATTTGGTCAAAGAAGCCAATGGAAAAGCCACTATTATAGGGTATAGTATTTTATTTGATTTTAAAAACCAACCTAATAAAACCATTTTTTTACTCGAATTAGAAAATAAATTACGGGCTTTGTCATATTGGCAAGCAAGTTCTGAAGAAATGAAATATGGTATGGAAAACGAATTGGTAGGCAAAAAAGTAGAAGTTTTTTTTGATGTCAGTAAAAAAAGAAATTTTGTCAGTCAAATATTTTAAAAATAAAGGTAACTATTTAGGTATAGTCATAAAATTATTATTTTGAACTTCGTGCAAGCGTGGACGCTTGCACGAGATATTCGCTTGCACCAAAATAACCTAAATAGTTACAAATAAAGTAAATGAATTATCCTTAAAACTAATCGGTTTTGTGATAAAATATGGCTTTTGAAGCCATAAAAAATATTTTTTTTATGATTTTTTACACAATATTTTCATTTTTCGGATTTTTTGCTTTATTTTTGCAATATTATTTTAATAACCAAATATTTTTTTAAAATTTTCAATCCTAAAAATCAAAAAATATGTTAAAAAATATTATAGGATTTGTAGTAACTTATACTTTTATTGCCTCGATTACTTTGGCACAAGTTGGAATAGAAACTAAAAAAATAGAAAAAGGTACGGTCATCAAAGCACCTAATAAAAATATTGATTCTGTCATTAAATCAAAAAATCCACAAAATGATATTATCAAAAAAGAAAAACAAAAAGATGAACCAACCAATGAAACCGAAAAAAAAGAAAATTCTGCTGAAACAGGTGAATTTAATTTATATAAAGACCTCTCAATTGTTGGACGAGATTCTCTTAAAAAAGGACTTAATAATACACAATTAGTTAAAATTTCGGAAGAAATAAAAATCGATTGTGTTTGGGTAAAAGTAAAAGATTATTACACCATTTGGGATTCAAAAAACGTAAATCCTTATCAATGGAACACTGATAAATTAAGAGATACAACTCACTTGACGCTTTATCAACCTGAAAAAGGCGAACTATGGGCTTCTCCTCTCGAAACTACTTTGACAACTTCTTGTTTTGGTCCACGTTGGGGCAGTTTTCATTCAGGAATTGATTTGAATTTAAAAACAGGCGACCCCGTTTATTCTCTTTTTGATGGAATAGTCAGAATATCTACTTATTTGGCAGGTTACGGAAATTCAGTCGTAATAAGACATAAAAACGGCTTAGAAACTCTATACGGACATCTAAGTAAATGTAAAGTAGAAGTTGGGCAGGAAGTAAAATCAGGACAAATTATTGGTTTGGGTGGAAGCACAGGCTGGAGTACAGGTCCTCATTTGCATCTCGAAGTAAGATATGCAGGCTACGCATTCAATCCTGCTTTGTTATACGATTTTAATAAAGAAGACCAGTTATTGTTCCAAGAATTTGATTTGATGCCTCATCATTTTGCTCATATCTTGGGGCAGGTCAGACAAAAAATTACCCATACCGTTACAGCAGGCGAAACCTTGCAAAGTATTTGTGGTAAGTATAATGTGGCTATACACAATGTTGCCCGAAATAATCAATTAACAATATTTTCTGTGGTAAAAGAAGGACAAAAATTAATTATTTTTTAAAATAAATCTATTTTTTGTATCTATTTTTGTTTTTTTTCGTTTAATATATAAAAATAAGGTGTTATAACAAGTTTAAAAATATTCATTACATATTCAATATTATGAAAAAATTAGTTGTTCTGGCTTTTGTAGCCATCATTGGTTTATCTTCTTGCGGTCGTCGTTATACTTGTCCTACTTACTTAAAAAATGATGACGCAAACAAAAACATGCGCGTTAAAGTAATAGAAAACAATACTAACACACAAAAAATGTAATTTTTTTACATCTTTGGCAATCTTTCAACAAAAAAAACATTTATATTTTTTGCAAAATTATAAATGTTTTTTAGTTTTTGTTTTATTACCAATTTAAAAAATTACTTGCCTTTCATTCTTTCTTTTTCTTCTTCGAGAGCAGTTTTTCTATTTTCTTTTTTGTTAAATAAATTTTTTCCAAAACGATAACTAAAAGAAATAGTAAAAACTCGTGTATCATATCTATAAAAACCATTGGCATTAATATCAGCAAATTTTGTTTCATTTCTATATACTTCTGCCCAAAAAATATCATTCATAAACGCTTTCAAAGTAGCATTATCATTCCAAATACTTTTTTGAAATCCCATACTCAAAAGCCACATTGGTTTTTGTTGCAAAATTCCTTGTGCTTGTCCTGATTTATAATTGCCCGAAACTTCAAAAGTAATTTTTTTAGGTAATGTTATTTCGTGTTGCCAAGTCAAAGAATATGCCCAAGAATTATTATTTAAAGGGGTATCTAAATACAAACCACTATAAGCATTATGAAAAAAGTTTATAAAGTGATTCATTTGCCATTTTTTTGTAATCGGCAAAGAAACGTTGGTACTTATACCATAATTAACAAATTTTGCCAAATTATCTTCTGTATAAATCATTTCTCTTGTGGTAGAATTTTGTTTTAAAACATCAGTCAAAGCAAAATCTGTTTGAGAATAATTGGCAGTAATTTGTAGCCATTCATCAAAACGATAATTAATTTCTGAATGGTTTGTAAATTGTGGCGTAAGAAACGGATTGCCTGCCTCCGAAGCAAACAAATCTAAAAAATATACAAAAGGATTTAAAGATTTATAATTTGGTCTGTCAATTCTTCGATTATAATTAAGAGCCAAAGCATTTTTTTTATTGATTTTATAATCTAATGAAATTTGAGGAAATAAATTAAAATAATTGCGTGTAAAAACTTGATTTGTAATGACTTGATTGCCTTTTGTGGCTGTGTTTTCGCCTCGTAGTCCAAATTGATAAGTGAAATTATTTTTTTTTCCTGCAAAATTTATATAAGCCGCCCAAATATTTTCTGTATAAATAAAATGATTGGTTCGTCTTTCATCTACACTTTCCACTCCGTTGATAGTTTGTAAAAAACGCATATCATTGTCAGTGTTTACCCAACTCCATTTTGCACCCATTTCTAACTTTGATTTTTTTATTTTTCGGGAATAATCTACTTTAAACGCATAAATATCCATCAAAGTTGGTACTTTGCTATTCAATAAAAAAATGGGAGCAATTTCGACTCCCGCTTGATTATAAGTGCGTGTAGCAAAACCTTGCGGATTTCTTTGGTCAAATTTAGCATAATCTGCATCAAAAGAAAATTCTGAAAGACTATCTTTTTGATAACGTATATAAAAATTAGTCGTAAATTCTCTAAAAAAATCTTTACTAAAATCCTGTGTAACCAATCTTTGTGTCAAGCCAATATCATCAGAAAGTTTGGTTTCATTGCCTCCCAGCCAACTATTTGAAGTTTGTAAACCTTGCCCTTGTATGCCTATCGTGAGCGTAGGCGTGAGGTTAAAATCTGCTCCCAATTTCAAAGTATGTGTAACGTTTGGCACTCGATAATACGCATCTTGATTAAAAAAAGTGTTGCCTTGTGTTCCCACAATTACTCGATTGCTTTTATAATTGTTCATCCAAACATCATAATTAAAATCATAATTGGCGGTTAGATTTGTAATTCCTTTTTTATAACTCAAATGAATCCCTGAATTTTGTTTCGAAAACCAACCTTGCCCTGCACTCAAAGTAA
Source organism: Bacteroidota bacterium (assembly GCA_004293265.1). Taxonomy (GTDB): domain Bacteria; phylum Bacteroidota; class Bacteroidia; order Cytophagales; family Microscillaceae; genus RDXZ01. The sequence continues at coordinate 7,962 of RDXZ01000017.1, forward strand.
GCGTTCCGTTGAGTCCATTCATAGCATTTTTTTTGAGTTTGATATTGATATAACCTGCATTTCCTTCGGCATCAAATTTTGCTGAAGGTGTAGTGGATATTTCTACTGACGAGATTTGATTGGCAGGCAAACTTTTTAACAATCGTCCTACTTGTTCATCGCTCAAATAAGTTGGTTTTCCGTCAATCAAAACCAATACTTCTTTTCTACCTTTCAAAGAAAGTCCGCCATTTTGGTCGACGCTTACGCCTGGCGCTCTTTTCAAAATATCGGAAGAGGACAAACCGTTGCTAAAAACACTGCTTTCAACGTTCAAAATAGTTTTATCGGCATCATATTCCACAAAATTTTTTTTGGCAAATATTTCTACACTTTCCAAATTTTTTATATCTTCTTGTAAAACAATATCAAGATCGATATTATTTTGATTTTCGTTTGAGAAAACAGAAGAATATTTGTTTATATAACCAATTTGACTTATTTTTAGATAGTAATTGCCTTTTTTTGTAGGAATTTCAAAACTAAATTTTCCATCTAAGTCACTTAATTGTCCTGTAACTACACTCGAATCAGGTAATATATGTAAACTTACATTGACAAATTCGATATTTTCTTGTTTTTCGTTTTTGATTTGTCCTGTGATTTGAGCAAAACTAAAAAAAATATTGCTCAAAAAAAATAATATGAGTAAAAATAAACGCACTTTTTTAAAATTTAAAAAATGATTAGGATAAAAAAAGTAAGTTTTTATAATTGATAAAAACTTACTCTAAAAACATTTTTTACTAATATTTTGTTTCCTATCAATAGTTAAAAATTTATTATTTTTAATATTAAAATTTTTGTCTAATTTTTAGAAAATTAGACAAAAAAATCAAAGCCGTCTAATTTCTGCTCCCAAAGCGTTTAATCTTTGGTCAATAAATTGATAACCTCTATCGATTTGCTCTGCATTATCAATAATACTTGTGCCTGTTGCCGAAAGAGCCGCAATCAAAAGCGAAACTCCTGCGCGTATATCAGGCGAGGACATACGTATGCCTTTGAGCATAATTTGTTTATCCAAACCAATTACGTTGGCTCTGTGTGGGTCGCAAAGAATGATTTTTGCGCCCATATCAATTAATTTATCCACAAAAAACAATCGACTTTCAAACATTTTTTGATGAATCAAAACCGTTCCTCTTGCTTGAATTGCGGTTACTAATACAATACTCAACAAATCAGGGGTAAATCCAGGCCAAGGTGCATCTGCCACAGTCAAAATTGAACCATCAATAAAAGTATCAATTTCATAATGACTTTGTGCAGGAATAAAAATATCATCATTTTTAAATTCCATTTGTATTCCCAAACGTGAAAAAATTTTTGGAATAATACCTAAATGCTGAAGTCCTGCATTTTTAATCGTAATTTCTGAGCCTGTCATTGCTGCCAAACCAATAAAACTACCAATTTCAATCATATCAGGAAGCATTGTGTGTTCGGTGCCACCCAATTGTGTTACGCCTTCGATGGATAATAAATTAGAAGCGATGCCTGAAATTTTTGCACCCATTCGGTTCAACATTTTGCATAATTGTTGAATATAAGGCTCACAAGCCGCATTATAAATCGTTGTTGTGCCTTTTGCCAACACTGCTCCCATGATAATATTAGCAGTTCCCGTTACAGATGCTTCATCAAGGAGGATATATTTTCCTTGTAAATTTTTGGCTTCAATATCATAAATATCTTTTTCTGAGTCATAATTAAAAACTGCTCCTAATTCTGCCAATCCCCAAAAATGCGTGTCTAATCTTCTTCGTCCAATTTTATCTCCGCCCGGTCTTGGTATTCTGCTTTTACCAAAGCGCCCTAAAAGGGGTCCTAAAATCATCACAGAACCGCGTAAAGATGCTCCTTTTTTCAAAAAAGTTTCACTTACTAAATAATCTAAATCAATATTTTTGGCTTCAAAACGATAAGAGCCTTCTTTCAAAGCAGTAACTCTTACGCCTAAATCTTCCAATAATTCTATCAATTTATTCACATCTCTAATATTAGGAATGTTATGAATAATGACAGGCTCTTCGGTCAATAAAACTGCACACAAAATTTGTAATGCTTCGTTTTTTGCTCCCTGTGGCGTGATTTCGCCTTTTAATTGTTTGCCACCTTTTACTTCAATAGAAGCCATTTTTTTATATTTTTATTGTTCGAACTTTAATTAAAACAGTAATTTGTAAAGAAACCATAAATTGTTCATTATAAAATTTGGATAAAATTAGTACAAAAAGTCTAACATTTTATCATCAATTTCTTCATTATCCAACACTAAAAATTGCTCCCAAAAATCATTTTCAGGAACTCCTGCTTTGATAAGCATTGGTTCTTTTTTGATGGGATGTACAAAATAAGCACGTCTTGAGTGCAGATTAATATTACCATCAAAATTTGGTTTACTAAATCCATATTTTACATCACCTCTAATCGGACAGCCCATTGAAGCCAATTGCACTCTGATTTGATGAGGGCGACCTGTTATCGGATTTACTTCTATCAAAAAATGGTCGTTCAATTCACCTAAAACTCTATAATTGAGTTCGGCTTTCAAAGCGTTTTCGTATGGATAATCATAAGCGGTAACGAAATTTCTTTTTTCATCTTTCAATAACCAATGCGTCAATTTTCCTTTTTCTTCTTTTGGTTTTCTTTTTACGATTGCCCAATAAGTTTTTTGAATTTTTCTTTCTCTAAAAACCTCTGTCATTCTTTCCAAGCCTTTGGAAGTGCGTGCCAAAATAATCAAACCACTCACAGGTCTATCTAATCGATGCGGAACACCTAAAAAAACATCACCCGGTTTTTCATATTTTTCTTTGATATATTCTTTGGCATAATCTGACAAACATTTATCGCGTGTGTTATCGGCTTGTGTGAGCAATCCTGCTGGTTTGTTTACAATCAATAAATGATTATCTTCGTATAATATTTGAAAAGGATACATATTTTATTTCTATTTATATTTTTTATTTTCATTTTTGGTGCAAAGTTAGTGATTTTTTTTATTTTTTTTTTATTTATGTTTATAAGTTCAAAAAACTTTTGGTGTTTTTAAAAAAAAATATCAAAAATAAATATAAGCATATTTTTTGTGGTTTAGAAAAAGATTATTTTTTGTCTTTATTGATTATCTTTTAATATTTCTTAAAATTATATGAATTTTATTTCTAAAAAAACTGCTGAAACGATATTAACCAAGTTTAAAACGGGCATCACGTATCAAAATTCTCCTGATAAAGATGGTGATTATCTTGTTTTTCAGTACAATTCAATGCTTCAAAAAATGGTTTTGACAACCAAATCTTATGAAAATCCTACTTATGAACAAGCAATATTACATACTGAAGAAGAATTTGTAAAATATTTGATGGAAATAGGAGAGGATAGTTTTCAAGGAAAGGAACTTAAAAATTTGATTGGATAGAAAATATTTTAGAAAAATTTGATAACTGAAAATTATTTTCTGGTAATTTTCAGATTGGCGATATAGCAGTTGTCAATGTCGCAGTTGTCAATGTCGAAGACTTGACAATCTGCGACATCGATAACTGAAAATTATTTTCTGGTAATTTTCAGATTGGCGATGTAGCAGTTGTCAATGTCGAAGACTTGACAATCTGCGACATTGACAACTGAAAATTATTTTCTGGTAATTTTCAGATTGTCAAGTCTTCGACATTGACAACTGAAAATTACCAGAAAATATTTTTTTTTTTTCGAAGTTATTATCAACTCTGACAAAGTTTTGAACTTTATTCGATATCGCAGTTATCAATGTCGCAGTTGGCGATGTGGCAGTTGGCGATGTAGCAGTTGTCAATGTCGAAGACTTGACAATCTGCGACATCGACAACTGCGACAACTGCAACCTCAACAGAAAATTTATTTTTCTCCTCATTTATTAACTATTTTTGTGAAAAAAACGTTCTAAAAAGAAAACAAAAAATCTATGAAACAAATATTTTTATTATATATAAGTATTTTTTTTGGTTTTGGTCTGATGGCACAAAACGAAAACCCAAATTTTGAAGAAGCAAAAAAAAATATGCAAGATGGTAATTATACAAAAGCCATCAAACTGCTCAATAAAACTATCAAAGATAGACCTGAATGGGCTGAGGCATATCTCAAAAGAGGACAAGCGTATTATGAATTAAACAAATACAAAGAAATGGTCAAAGATTGTGAAAAGGCTTTGGAATTGGACAAAAATTTGATACAAGCACATTTTAATCTCGGAATTGCCAAATACAATCTCAAAGATTATACAAATGCCATCGTACATCTGACTATTTTTTTAGAAAAAATACCTAATGATGCCGAAGCAATGGGCTGGAGAGGTATGTCTAATTTTTATCTCAAAAATAAAAAATTAGCGTGTAAAGATTGGGAAACCGCTATTTATTTGGGAAATTCTTATGTCAAACCTTATTATAATAAAAATTGTCAAGAAGAAAATGCTTCACAAGGAAAAGATTAAAGGAATTAAAAATGAATGAAAAAATAATTAGTTATCAAAATTTTTACGAGATAATTCACGAAGATATTTTACCTCAAATTGCTTCGTGGCAAATACAAAAACATAGGATTTTTAAAGAAAATCAAAACGAAAAAATAAGTTATCATTTGCCTTTATTGATAGATGAAATACTTGAAAATCAATCTTTTAAAGATTTTTTATTACAAATTCCACCTTTTCCTAACGACTATATTGTGCTTTTGATACAAGCAGGAAGTGCGGTCATTGGGCAGTATGAAGAAGGAAAATTGGTTAATCATAAAGTCATCAAAAAATATATGGTGCGTGCCGCACAAGGCAAAGCACAACTCAAACATCTAAACAGCAAAGGAAAATCTAAATTGGGTTCGAGAATCAGATTAGCACAAACTAAAGATTTTTTTGAGGAAATAAATCAAAAATTAGAAGAATGGGAAATTACAAATATTCCATTTATTTTTTATAGTGGCTCGATTGATTGTTGGAATTTATTATTTGAATCAAAAATAAATTGTCCTTTTGAAAAAAAAGATAAAAGACTTAGAAAAGTACCTCTATTGGTTCATACGCCAGATTTTGAAGAACTTTTAAGAATTAATGAATTTATTTTGAACGCAAAAAAAGAAACTAAAGAATTTTTTTTATGAAAAAATAAAAAAAAACTTACATTTATTTGGAAGTGTCAAAAATATAGCCGTACTTTGCACCACAATTGAAAAATTGAATCTAAAAGTTTTATTTTAAACACTTAAAAAACATTTTAAAATTATGAAATTTGTAAAAATTCTTGCATTTGTAGCAATCGCTACTTTCTCTTTCACTGCTTGTGGCGGTGCTGACAAAAAAGAAGGAACTGAAGAGAAAAAAGAAGAAAAAGCTGAAGACAAAAAAGAAGAAGCTAAACCTGAAGAGAAAAAAGAAGAGGTTAAAGCTGATACAGCTAAAAAAGAAGAGAAAAAAGAAGAGGCTAAGCCAGATCCTAAAAAAGACGAAGCTAAAAAACCAGAAGTTAAAAAATAATTTCTTTTTGGCAAGTCCTAAAAAATATAAAAACACAATCAAATCTAATTTGGTTGTGTTTTTTTTGATTTATACGTGCGTTGTGTTTTATGATTTTTTAGTATAAATTTTTGGTTACATAAAAAAAATAGGTTTTTCAAGTATTTTAACACTTAAAAAAACCTATTTTTTATAATTTTTGTTAAGATTATTTTTTCAATAAATCTCTAATTTCAGATAATAAAACTTCAGATGCTGTTGGTTCTGCAGGAGGTGCAGGTGCAGCCGCTTCTTTTTTAACGAGTTTGTTTACTGCTTTTACCATCATAAAAATAACAAAAGCCAAAATAACGAAGTTAATAATAATAGTTACAAAATTACCCCAAGCCAAAACAGGTCCGAGTTTTTTTGCTTCTACTAATGGCAAACCTGCTTTCACTTTTTCAGAAAGAGGAATATACAAATTACTAAAATCAGCCTGAAAAACAATACCTACAAGTGGCATAATAATATCACTGACTAACGAAGTTGTGATGCCACCAAAAGCACCCCCAATGATAACTCCTACCGCGAGGTCAAATACATTGCCTCTCAAAATAAACGCTTTAAATTCTTTAAACATAATAAAATTAAAATAAAATTAGATAGAGAAATAAAAAAAACAATTAATTGTATAAGAATAGATATTTTATTCTAAACTTTGTTGCAAAAGTAATTTTTTATTTGAGATTAAAAAAAATATATCGATAAAATTCAAAAAATATCGATAAAAATAAAAAAAATATTCTAATTTTGCAAAAAAATACTATAAAAATGATACAAACTATAGATTTAAACTTCTTAAACGAACCACAAAGTATTGCAAGTTATTTGATAAAAACAAATCAAAATACTCCCATTTTAATCGAAACAGGTCCTCATTCATCTTTAAAAAATTTACAAAATGAATTAGCCAAACAAGAAGTAAATTGGAAAGATATTAAACACGTTTTTTTAACCCATATTCACTTGGATCACGCAGGAGCGGCGTGGGCTTTTGCTGAAAATGGAGCAAATATTTACGTTCACCCTGCGGGCTTGTCGCACTTGGCTCGCCCTGAAAAATTGATGGAATCTGCCAAAAGAATTTATCAAGATAAAATGGATTATTTGTGGGGACAAATGAAACCAATTCCCGAAAATCAATTGATTGGCGTAGAAAATGAGCAAGTTTTTAAATTTGATAATGTAGAATTGAAAGCTTGGCATACGCCAGGTCATGCCATTCATCATATTGCTTGGCAATTTGAAAAAAATATTTTTACAGGCGATGTAGCAGGAGTAAAAATTGGTACAGGTCCGACCGTTGCCCCTATGCCTCCGCCCGATATTGATATAGAAGCGTGGGAAAAATCTATCGAAATTTTAAGAAATTTGAAGGCTGATAAATTTTATTTGACGCATTTTGGAGAAGTTACAGAGATTGAAAAACATCTCAACGATTTGCACCAAAATATGAAACATTTGTCTGAATGGATTTTGGTCGAGTGGCAAAAAGGAAAATCAATAGAAGAAATTACTCCTCTTTTTGACGAATATTGCAAACAAGAATTATTAAAACAAAACGTTGATAATCAAACACTTACACGTTATCAATACGCCAATCCTGCATGGATGAGCGTGGCAGGTTTGGTAAGATATTGGAAAAAGAAAATTGGTGCATAGCTATTATACTAAAAAAAAATGTTAAATTTAAAATTAGCAACAGACCCACGTTGGGTGGATATTGCACAAAAAAACATAGACGAAATCTTAATCGACCACGCTTTTTGTGAACAAAAAGCCGCTTCAAGTTGTATTTCTTTAATTGTGCATTATCCACAATTAGAAAAATTGGTTGAAGTCCTTACGCCTGTGGTGGCGGAGGAATGGGCGCATTTTAGAATGGTTTTGAAAGAAATGAAAAAACGAAATATCCACCTTTCTCACAAAAGAAAAGATGAATATGTGTTACAATTATTAACTTTGGAACGCAAAAAAGGTTCACCTAACGAAAGATTGATGGATAAATTGTTGATAAATGCTTTGATTGAGGCACGAAGTTGTGAACGATTTAGGTTATTATCTTTGCATATTGCTGATGAAAATTTGAAAAAATTTTATCACGAATTGATGATTTCTGAAGCAGGTCATTATGTTAATTTTATTAAATTAGCCAAAGAATATTCTCCTGAAAAAGAGGTAGATATTCGTTTTGAAGAAATGCTCAAAGAAGAAGCAAAAATTTTAGAAAATTTGGATATTCGAAAAGATAGAGTTCATTAAATTAAAAAAAAGCATAAAAAATATTTAACAATGAAAAAATTATACATTATTCGGCACGCAAAAGCAGAAGAAGGTGTCGAAATACAAGCTGATTTTGAAAGAAATTTAGAAGAAAGAGGTATTAATGATGCCCATAAAGTCGGAATTTTTTTGCAAAAACAAGGAATTATTCCCCAAAAAATATACGTAAGTCCTGCCCACCGCACTCGACAAACTGCAGAAATTTTGGCTGAAAAGCTTAATTTTAATAAGTCAAAAATCGCTTATGAAAAAAATTTATATGACGCTACGCATAGCGATTTTTTAAATGTTATCACAAGTTTTGATAATCAAGCAGAAGTTGTTTTGTTGGTTGGACATAATCCGAGTTGCACAATGGTCGCTGACTATCTCACGAATGCCAATGTGTCGTTTATGCCTACGTGTGCTGTGGCGTGTTTGGAGTGGAAAACTGACGATTGGGCAACTGCAAGCCATAATACTGCAACTTTGTTGTGGTTAAAAAGTCCCAAAGAATTATAAAAAATAAACGTTTATAAGATTTTTAGAAACCTTATAAACGTTTAAAAAGTATATTTATACTAAAATTTATCCGAAAAATAAAAATATAGGACGCTTTTTTGATTGATATATACGAAAAAAAAATCAAAAATTAGTTCTCTTTTCCAATATGTTTCAGGGCTTCTCTTTTGCTTAAATTAGATAAATCATCATTGTTTTTGATAAAATTTTTAACAAACTCTTTATCTACACGTGCATATTGTCGTAATGCCCAACCGATTGCTTTTCGAATAAAAAACTGCTCACTTTTGCTATTTATTTTGATATATTTTGTTAATAAATCTGTGTTTGTTTTATTTTTATAATGTAATTGAAAAATAATAGCAGTTCGATTGAGCCAAAAATTATCAGATAAAGCCCATTTTTCTGTGATATTTTCTACTTTTTCAGGTAAATATAACAACATTTCACCGATAATAGAAGGAGCAATGATGTCCACAGAGTCCCACCAAGATTTTTGAAGAATAAGATTTTCTGCAAGTTCTAAAAAATCATTTTTTGATTTTTTGATAACTTTTTGAAAAATATCTAAGGCACAATATTGCCATTCTCTTTGTGGTTGTTCCCACATTTCTTGTAAAATTTTTGATAAATTTTGAGTATTTGGCAAACCTTTTTCTTGCAAAAATTGTTTTAAAATTTCAGTTCTTTCAGGTGATTTTATACCATAAAAATCAAATTGATTACGCATATATTTTGACATTTTTATGGCATTATCATCATTGGCTTTGGTTTCTAACGCTTGACGAAGTGCTATTAAATATTCCATAAATAAAAAAAAATTATGACAGATTTAGAGTTTGATATTTTAGATGAATTATATTTTGTGCAATCTTACACAGAATTACAAGAAAAATTAAATTTTTCTGATAATATTTTAAAAAAAAATCTCCAAAACTTAATCGAAAAAACTTGGGTGAAATGTTTTAACACAAATCGCGAAGAAATTTTTGAGTTTAATATTGTTGATTTTGAAAAAAATTTTGCAACTTTGCACTATTTAGCAACCAAAGAAGGTTTGCTACAACACAATAGAATATAATTTTTGCCTTATTGGTTTTTGTTTTTTTTGATAAATTATCTATGTTTTTGTTTGTATTTTTACAAACAACTTAAAAATTTAAAATGACAATATTTTACACAGGAGTTATTTATGGTCTTTTTTTAGCCATTTTAATCGGTCCCGTTTTTTTTGCTTTGATACGCACCAGCATCGATAATGGTTTTAAAAGTGGTGTTTTTTTAGCGTTAGGAATTGCTATTAGTGATAGTTTTGCGGCATCTGTCGTATATTTAGGTATCAAAGACTTTACAGAAAATAGTTTTTTTCAGGCAGGAATGGGCATCGTCGGCGGCTCGATTATGTTGATATTTGGTTTAATTCCATTTTTTAAAAAACGAAACGTGAGTTATGAATCATTAGAAAAAAAGAAATCAAAAAATTTTCTTTTATATACCTTAGAAGGAATTATTTTAAATTCAATTAATCCATTTGTATATATTTTTTGGGTAGGAATTTGGGGAAAAGTATTATTACAATATCAATATACAGGCATAGAAGTTTGGATTTTTATGTTAGGTTTGATTACAATTGTATTAACGACAGATATTTTAAAAGCTTATTTGGCTCATAAAATCACTAAATATATCACCCCACAATTGTTATCTTGGATAGACAAAGGCACTGGAATTGCCCTGATTATTTTTGGAATTCGTTTGTTATTGTTTGCTTATTTTGGAAAATAAAAATTTTGGTTATATTTTTGAACAAATAAAAACATCAAAAAAAATTACAAAAAATAAAATATTTTTATGTAACTTTGCAAAAAACTATCTTTCATTTTCATTATTCAATAAAATATATATGTCTAAATGGCGTTTACTTATCACTACTTTGCCTTTTGCTTTGGCAGTAGTCGCTTTAAAACTTGTTCTTACACAATTTTTTCAAATTCAAGGAATTTTAGGTCTGCCTGAAATAGGTTTTATTTTGACCGCAGGGATTTTTTTGACCGGTTTTATGTTATCTGGAACTTTAACAGATTATAAAGAAAGTGAAAAAATACCCGGCGACTTAGCCACTATTTTAGAAACAATAGAAGATACTTTTGAGGCTGTTTCATCTACAAAACCACAATTTCAATTAGAAGAATCGAGAGTTTATTTATTAAAAATGACCAATGGAATTGTCGATTATTTGATGAAAAGGATTGATTCTAATAAATTATTTGAGATACTTCACGGATTTAATGCCATTTCACAAGAATTAGACAAGGCGGGAGTCGCACCACCAATTATTTCAAGAGTAATCTCCGAACAAAATCATCTTAGAAAAACGATGATGCGTATGATGGTTATTTCAAAAACAGGTTTTTTAGCCATCGGTTATGCTTTATTAGAAATATTATTGGTGGTCATTGCGGGACTTTTGATGGCGGCTGATTTTAAAAGTTGGATTTCAGAAGTAGTCATTACTTTTTCGGTGATGTTGGTTTATACTTATATGTATCGAGTGATTAAAGATATTGATGATCCTTTTGAATATCAATCAGAAACCTCAGTCGGCGCGGCAGAAGTGCCATTGTTTCCTTTGATGGAATACAGAGAAAGGCTAAAAAGTAGAGTGAAATTATTGAGTTAGGTTTTTTAATTAATTTTTTTTATGAATCATCTCGAAAATAAAAAAATAATTCTGGTCATAACCGCAGGAATTGCAGCTTATAAAGCTGCTTTTTTGGTGCGTTTGTTAGTCAAACAAAAGGCTGAAATCAAAGTTTTGATGACTGAAAATGCGACCGAATTTATCACTCCTTTGACCTTATCCACATTGAGTAAAAATCCTGTTTTGATTGATTTTGTAAAAGGAAAAACAGGTGAATGGAACAATCATGTAGACTTAGGTTTGTGGGCTGATGTGATATTGTTCGCACCCGCGACCGCAGACACGCTCGCAAAGTCTGCAAACGGAATATGTGATAATTTGGTGCAGGCTGTTTATTTATCTGCCAAATGTCCTGTTATTTTTTCGCCTGCGATGGATTTGGATATGTATAAACACCAAAGTACACAAAATAATCTTCAATTACTACAAAAATATGGCAATTTTATCATTCCTGCGGGTTTTGGAGAATTGGCAAGTGGGCTGGTGGGCGAAGGTAGAATGGCAGAACCTGAAGAAATTGTAAAATATTTAGATAATTTTTTTGCAGAAAAACAAATTTTACAAGGCAAAACAATTTTGATTACCGCAGGAGCCACACAAGAACCTATCGATCCTGTTCGGTATATTACAAATCATTCGACAGGAAAAATGGGTTATGCTTTTGCAGAACACGCCGCTAATTTGGGTGCAAAGGTAATTTTGGTGAGTGGAAAAGTTAATATTTCTGTCGTTAATCCAAATATTATTTTGCATAAAGTTACCACAGCACAAGAAATGTATGAAGTATGCCAAGAAAACTTTGAAAAATCAGATTGGATACTTTTGGCGGCGGCTGTGGCTGACTATAAAATGAAAGAAGTTGCCCATCAAAAAATTAAGAAAAAAGAAGGACAAACTGATATGGTTTTGACTTTGGTAGAAAATATTGATATTGCAGCTACTTTGGGAAAACAAAAAAAAGATACACAATTATTTATCGGATTTGCTCTCGAAACAAACAACGAAATTGAGAACGCAAAGAAAAAAATTATCAAAAAAAACTTTGATGTTATTTTATTAAATTCATTGCAAACACAAGGAGCAGGTTTTGCTACGGATACCAATGAAATTATGATGATTGATAAAAAAGGAGAAATTAAAATTTTTCCTTTGCAAGATAAAAAAGAATTAGCCAGAAAAATTTTGATAGATTTATTTTATCAATATCCATAAAAAAATAAAATCAAAAAAAAACTTAAAAAACTTAAACAATTTCAAATCAATTTCGTATTATAATTATACATAAATATTACAAATTAAATCTCTATAACTATGAGCAAGCACAATATAACTTTAAGTGGACTTTTTGCCTTTATCATCACAGCTACATTGTTAGGAATTGCAGCTTTTCGCCCTAATACACTCAAAAACGACCTCGAATTGACAGAAAAAGGAAATAAAATCATAAACGAACGTTTGGTTACGCCAATTAAACAAAAGTTTAAGTTCAAAATGAGTAAATCTGAAAGTTTTAGCCGTTGTCCAAGTGGAACATCTTTTTATGTTCAAGATTATCCAACAAATGAAAACCCATATTTTACAGGAAAAGTTTCACATTACAAAGCATGTAAAGGTATTCAAATGTGTGAATTTCGCCTTTCTGATGATGAAAGTCAATTAGAAGTTTGGGACGAAAACAAAAGACAATTTACAAGCCCTGAAAAATGGTTGGCAAAAGCATCTATGCCATCAGAAAAAAAATTGAAAAATGATGAAGACCGTTCTCAAAAAGCAGAAGGTAGAAATTAAAATATAAATTCAAAACAAATTATATAAACAAACGATTATTTTATAAAAAAGTAGTCGTTTTTTCTGTTTTTATTATTTTTTTATTTATTTATATTTTATTTTTATGAAAAAAACATTGCTTATCACAGGCGGAAGTGGATTAGTTGGAACATATTTGACTCAATTAGCATTAGCCAAAAATTATGAAGTAAGATGGTTAGGCAGAAGCATAAACCATTCTAATCCGCAAATAAAATCTTTTGTTTGGGATATAGAAAAACAATATATAGACCAAAAAGCGTTTGATGAGGTTGATTATGTGGTGCATTTGGCGGGTGCAGGAGTAGCAGAAAAATCGTGGACAAAACAAAGAAAAACAGAAATATTAGAAAGCCGTACCAAATCAACAGCCTTGTTAGCCAAATATTTAATTCAAACAAACGTAAAAAAAGTTATTTCTGCTTCTGCCATTGGTTTTTATGGTATGGATACGGGCAATCATTGGGTAGATGAAAATTCCCAAGCAGGTACAGATTTTTTGGCAGAAGTAACTAAAAGTTGGGAAGATGAGGCTAATAAAATTAGTGTACCATTGATGAAAATCAGAATTGGAGTTGTATTGAGCAACAAAGGAGGTGCGTTGGTCAAATTAGCAGAACCTGTCAAATGGTGCGTAGGAGCAGGTTTGGGGACAGGCGAGCAATATATTTCTTGGATTCATATCGAAGATATGTGCCAATTGATTTTATTTGGTTTGGAAAATGAAAACTTGACAGGTACTTTCAATGCTGTTGCACCTAATCCTTTGACAAATGTAGAAATCACAAAAGCTATTGCCAAAAAAATTCAAAAACCACTTATTTTACCCAACGTACCCGCTTTTGTTTTAAAAATAATGTTAGGAGAAATGGCAGGAATTGTTTTAGGAGGTAATAAAGTTAGTGCCAAAAAAGTGATAGAGGCAGGCTTCAAATTTCAGTATGATACTATAGAAAAAGCCCTTATAAACTTAAATATTTAATTTTTTTTTTATGTATATTGTGGACAATGTATATGTGAGTGATGAAGTTGCAGAGGAGTTTTTTATCTGTGATTTAGATTCGTGTAAAGGTGCGTGTTGCGTCGAGGGTGATTTAGGTGCGCCACTTGAAACCGAAGAGTTAGATATTTTAGATAAAATTTATCCAATTATCAAACATACTTTGACTGACAGAGGCAATCGTGCTATCAAAAAAAACGGCTTGTATTTGAAAGATAAAGATGGTAGTTTTAATACAACTACTATTAAAAACCATGAATGCGCCTTTGTGGTGTATGATGAAAAAGGTACTTTAAAATGTGGCATAGAACAAGCCTATCTTCGTGGAAAAATTGATTTTCAAAAACCAATTTCTTGTCATTTATATCCAATTCGAATCACAAAATTAGATATAGAAGAAGCCTTAAATTATGACCGATGGGATATTTGTAATTGTGCTATCAAAAAAGGTACAAAGCATAAATTGGCTATTTATCAATTTTTGAAAGAGCCTTTGATACGAAAATATGGTGAAATTTGGTATCAAAAATTATGTGATAAAATTGAAAAAGGAGAAAAAGCAATTCAAACTGATGATTTTTAGTGATAAAACTAAAAAAAACGATATATAAAACACAAAAAATGTTTCACTTAATCATAAAAATTAAGGAAACATTTTTTTTATATCTATTCAAAAAAATAAAAATTATTTTTTCTTTGCTACGTCAGCAGCGTTTTTAGCTTCTTGTACTTCTTTACGAATTGCTTGCGCTAAATCTTTCAAATCTTGCATACCTTTGCGTACTCTTGTACCAGCTGCTTGATTGTTTTTGTCATAAAACTTGTCGAAATCACTTTCAAGACCAAGCACATGCTCACGTAGTTTTTCGAATGGATTTTCCATAGAATAAAAATTAATGTTTAAAAATGTAAATGAAAATAAAAAAAAATACTATTTATAAAAAATTAAAGTTTTATACGAATAAAATCAATATAAAAAATTAAAATATTATCTTCCTGCAATTTCGGGCAAAGTATCAAAATTATACTCGCCGTTTTTCAATTTTTTAGCTATTATTTCAAAAGCTTTCAAAGTTTCGTCCACGTCTTCCAAAGTATGCACAGCAGTTGGGATTAATCTCAACATAATCACGCCTTTTGGCACCACAGGATAGGCTACAATTGAGCAAAAAATATTATAATTTTCTCTCAAATCTAATACCAAATGTGTTGCTTCCCCTACACTTCCACTCAAAAAAACGGGAGTTACGGGTGAGGTTGTGTTTCCGATATTAAAATTTCTTTGTCTAAGTCCACTTTGTAGTGCTTCCACAATTTTCCAAAGATTGTCTTTTAACTCAGGTTTTGTACGCAATAATTCGAGTCTTTTGATAGCCCCTTCTACTAAGGGCATTGGTAAAGATTTTGCAAAAATTTGTGAACGCAACACATAACGCAAATACATAGCAATTTTTTTAGTAGTCGCTACAAAAGCCCCAATACTTGCCATTGACTTAGCAAACGTTGAAAAATACAAATCAATTTCGTTTTGAATACCCAAATGTTCTCCTGTGCCTGCACCTGTTTTGCCCATTGTTCCAAATCCGTGTGCGTCATCAACTAATAATCTAAAATTATATTTGTTTTTGAGTTCTGCTATTTTATCTAAAATTCCAACCATACCAGACATACCAAAAACGCCTTCGGTAATTACCAAAATTCCGCCGCCAGTTTCTTCTGCTAATTTAGTTGCTCTTTTTAATTGTTTTTCACAACTTTCGATATCATTGTGTTGAAATACAAATCTTTTGCCAATATGCAATCTTAATCCGTCAATAATACAAGCGTGAGATTGCTCATCATACACAATTACGTCTTTTCTATCGACCATTGCGTCAATAATTGATACAATTCCTTGATAACCAAAGTTTAACAAAATACAATCTTCTTTTTCTACAAATTCTGCTAATTGTGCTTCTAACAATTCGTGTTGGTCTGAATTACCTGACATCATACGCGCGCCCATTGGATATGCCATTCCCCATTTGGCGGCTGATTCCCCATCAACTTTTCTAACTTCTGGGTGATTAGCTAAGCCTAAATAATTATTTAAACTCCAATTTAACATTTGCTTTCCTCTAAACCCCATGCGTGGATTAATTTCGCCTGTAAGTTTTGGAAAAGTATAATATCCGTGCGCATCTTCAGAATATTGTCCTAAATTGCCCGGATTTTTTAATACTTTCTCGAATAAATCAACCATCGTTTATAATAAATATACAATAAAAATATATTATAACTCAAAAAACGTTCAAAGATAGACAAAAAACGAGTTTTCCAAATAAAAAGCAGTTTTTTTATCTAAAAAAGTATATATTTTTTTGAAAATCATTGTATTTTTTTGATACAAAATTGTATTTTTTTTATATTTTAAATAATTTTCTTAGTTTTATATTTTTTCATACTGCACTTAATATATGTTGTTAAAATATTGGTTAGTAAGTTCTACTAAGATTTATACAGATTAAAACGGATTTTTTTATTCTTATAAAAATTTTATCCATATAAATCTTAGAAGAACCAATAAATATTAGCATAATTTATTAAAGATTGTTTTCTTTGTAGATTTGCATTTATTTTCTGTCATTATTTTCAAAAAAAAAATAATTTAACATTTTTATATCCATAAATTGTAACATTTATAGATGTTTTTCAGTAATCAATTATATAACTAAAATATTTATAATGATGAAAAAAATGCTCCTTACTTTATCGATAGTTTTTATGACTATTTCGATGTCTTATGCACAATTTAGAGCCTCATTAGGTTATGAACTAAGTTTGCCAAGTAACCAAATGGCGTTAAACATTGGTGCAATTCACAATTTTAAAATAGAAGGTTTAGTGAAAATGCCACACAATCGTTGGGCTTTTGGTATGGATTTAGGTATTGGTGGATATGGCTCAAAACGCGACCCAATCGTTTTTACACAAGGAAACACCACCACCAATACTTTTGTAAATGTAACCAATATGGTTTATAGTTTCAAAGGTTTGGCACAAGCAGATTTGTTTTCAGAAAATAAAAAATTTATGCCTTATTTTCATAGTGGTTTTGGAATGACTTTTTTTTCAACAGAATTAAGAGTTGATGACCCTCAAGATGTTGATGCTTGTCGCCCTTTGCAACAAGAAACTTTAAAATCTGACCAAACTTGGTTGGCAAGCGCGGGCTTAGGTGTGCGTTGGCAACCTAATACAGGTTGTGGTAGTTTTTATTTAGATTTGCGTGCCACTCAAAATTTAGGTGGAAACTTAAGTTATATGAGTTTAAATCCGCCAACAGGTGCTACACATAATCACGCCAACAATGGTGGTTTTGACGGAACTCCTGTGAATGTAAATTTTGTCAATACACAAAACAATTTAATACATCAGCATAGAGTTGGCACAATTTATAATAGTGCTGTCAGTTATTGGGGCTTACAATTGCAATTTGGTCTGAGGTTTTAAGAAAAAAAAGTGTTGTTGTTGTTTTTTACAACAACATTTTTTTTATTTTAATTTATTTTCTAAAAAAGTCTAATCAAAACAATTTTATTATTGCCTTATTTGAGTAATAATTTTATAATCCTAAACTGGTGCAAGAGTAATGCGTCAGTTTTATTTTTTTAGTTGAGTGAAATTTTTTTATGATTCAAAAAAAATTTCAAAAAATACCCAAATTTTGCTGTCTGTGAGTTTGAAATGAAGAGTGAAAAATTTATAGAAATTTATGTTATTTTATTTCTTTTTCATTTTTTTTTTATAACTTTGCAGACAATAAACCTAATTATATATATTTTGTTTTCAAAATAAAATAACCATTTTAACTTCATTTTTCTAATTTTTTATCTATCACAAAAATATTAGTTAGTATCAAAAAATACCGAATAAAATTATGAAATTACTTAAAGTTCCTTTACAAAAAGATTTATTTAATGTCCAAATTTCTAATAATAATTTGGAGTTAAAATATGTAAATGGAAATACTATGAAAATTAATTCTAATAATTTATTAGACCAATATTTTACAAAAGAAGTAATTGCATTAGATTTATTTCAAAAAGTTCGTGATATTATATCAAAATACGAAGAAAATAATATTGATGATTTTCATTGGATAGAGCCAAGTGCTGGCAATGGCGTTTTTTTTAATCTATTACCTAAAAACAAAAGAACGGGCATAGATATTAGTCCTTTGAACAGTGAAATCATAAAATCTGATTATTTGGAATATACAATACCTGATACGCAGAAAAATATTGTCATTGGAAATCCTCCTTTTGGACATAGAGGTGTGATGGCATTAAATTTTATAAATCATTCAAAAAATGCTGATTATGTATGTTTTATATTGCCAATGTTTTTTGAGAGCAAAGGAAAAGGATCGATAAAATACAGAGTAAAAGGTTTTCATTTAATTCATTCCGAAAGATTGCCCAAAGATGCTTTTTATATTCCACACAACAATAAAAATGTTGATGTGAAATGTGTATTTCAGATTTGGAGTAAAAACCACAAATCTGACAAAGAAGAGTTTAGTTGGTATAAAAATAGAAAAAATGAACCTTTTGGAGATTTAGTAAAAATCTTTACCGTTTCACTTGCTAAAAATAGAGAATGTGGTAAAAAGTGGATTTTTGAGCAGAAAGCTGATTTTTATATTTCTTCTACATTCCATAATGATATTTCAGTAGTTGATACTTTTGAAGAAGTTAAATACAAATCGGGAGTTGCTATTGTATTTACCACCAAAGACGAAGAAATAAAAGAAAAATTAAAAAATCTTTTAAAAAATGCTGATTGGAAAAAATACGGAAGTTTGGCTACTAATTCTTGTTATCATCTTGGAAAATCTAATGTATTTCAGTTGTTGCAAGATAATTCACATTTACTTAAAACAAACGATTAAAAATGGATTTAGAAAAAGAATTTCTCGAAATTATTGAGAAAAAACATCAAGAACTAAACTTAGGAAAAAACTACAATGAAATATTCTCTAAAATTAGAGATTTTGAAGGTAATGCTATTGGACAAATTGGCGAAGAATATATAAAGCTCATTATTTCTCAAATTACAGAAATTGAAGATGATGGAATAATTCATAGTGAATATGATGTTCTTACCAAAACAGGTTTATATTTCGAAGTGAAAACTGCCAGAAAAGGACGAACTAATAATACTTTTCAATTTAATGGAATAAATCCAAAATATAATTATGATTATATGATTTGTTTAGGCGTTTGTGAAGATAAACTTTTGTATCGAATATTTTTAAAATCTGAAATACAATATATACACAAAGAAAGAAATCATTTTATTGTTCAAGGTGCGTATAAAAGGCAATTAGTACAAATGAATCCTGATAATCTTGTAAATTTAAAACTTACAATCAATTTGAATGATTTATATGATATATCCAATCTTATAACCGAATTGAACGAAATTTTAATTCCTAAATCTTAGAAAAACAACTGGTGCTGCACCAGTTGGGGAAAAAAAACTGCAGTTGTCAATGTCGCAGATTGTCAAGTCTTCGACATTGACAACTGCGACATTGACAACTGCAACATTGACAACTGAAAATTAGTATAAAATATTTTTTTTTCAAAGTTCTTATCAACTCTGAAAAAGTTCAAAACTTTGTCAGAGTTTTTACAAATTATAATTTTTTTGTTTTTTTCAGTTGTCAATGTCGAAGACTTGACAATCTGTAAAAAAACAACTGCGAAAATAAAAAAAAGTATTTATTTCTTTACCACATTCAACCCCAATTCATCTAATTGTGCTTGTGCAATCGTAGAAGGTGATTTTATCATTACATCTTTTCCTGAATTGTTTTTTGGAAAAGCAATAAAATCTCTAATCGAATCTGCCCCACCAAAAATAGAACATAATCTATCAAAACCAAACGCAATTCCGCCGTGCGGAGGGGCACCAAATTCGAAAGCTTCCATCAAAAATCCAAATTGTGCTTTTGCCTCTTCTGGCGAAAATCCTAAAATGGATAACATTTTTTCTTGCAATGGACGTTGATAAATACGAATCGAACCACCACCTACTTCTGTGCCATTGATAACCATATCATAGGCATTGGCACGAATATCGCCCCAAGTTTTTTGGTCTTCTAACAAATTTTCATCTTCAGGTTTTGGAGCAGTGAAAGGGTGGTGCATTGCATAAAAACGATTGTCTTCTTCGCTATATTCCAACAATGGAAAATCTAAAACCCACAAAGCCGAAAATTTATTTTTATCTCTCAAACCTAATTTATTACCCATTTCCAAACGCAATTCATTGAGTTGTTTGCGTACTTTATTGGTTTCTCCTGATAAAATCAACAACAAATCGCCTGCTTTTGCATTCATTTTTTGTGCGATTTTTTGTAAATCTTCTGATGAATAAAATTTATCTACTGACGATTTAAAACTTCCATCGGCTTCACATCTAATATACACCAAACCTTTTGCACCAATTTGAGGACGTTTGATGAAATCTGTCAATTCATCGATTTGTTTGCGTGTATAATTTGCACAATTTTCAGCACAAATACCAACAATTAGTTCTGCCTCATCAAATATTTGAAAAGATTTTCCTTTTGTAACGTCATTCAATTCAATAAATTTCATATCAAAACGTGTGTCAGGTTTATCAGAACCATACAAACGCATTGCTTCGCTGTATGTCATTCGTGGCACTTCGGGCAAATTATAATTTTTGACTGACGAAAATAGATGTCTAATCAAACCTTCAAAAGTATTCAAAATATCTTCTTGTGTGATAAAAGACATTTCGCAATCGATTTGTGTAAATTCAGGTTGTCTATCTGCTCTCAAATCTTCATCTCTAAAACATTTTACAATTTGGTAATATTTATCAAAACCAGCCACCATCAAAATTTGTTTGAAAGTTTGTGGTGATTGAGGCAACGCATAAAATTCCCCTTGATTGAGGCGTGAAGGCACTACAAAATCTCTCGCTCCTTCGGGAGTAGATTTGATTAAAACAGGGGTTTCAACATCAATAAAACCTAAATCATCTAAATAATTACGTGTTGCACGATTCATTTGGTGGCGTAATTCAAGATTTTTACGAACAGGATTACGTCTTAAATCTAAATATCTGTACTCCATTCTTAGTTCGTCTCCGCCGTCAGTTTCGTCCTCAATCAAAAAAGGAGGAACTTTTGAGGTATTTAAGACCTCGATTTGCTCAACTAAAATTTCGATATCACCTGTTGGAATATTTGGATTTTTAGAACTTCTTTCGCTTACTTTTCCTGTGATTTTGACTACAAATTCTCGTCCTAATTTACGTAATTGTTCTTGAATTTCAGGTTTTGAAGTTCCTTCGATGGCAGTGATTTGAGTGATGCCATATTTATCTCTGATGTCTGCAAAAGTAAGATGACCTTTATCGCGTGTGCGTTGTACCCAACCGCAAATCGTAACAGATGTATTAATATGTGTTAAGCGGAGTTCTCCGCAGTGATGAGTTCTTAACATTTCTTTACTGAAAAAATTTAAAGATGTTTTTTTTTGGTGCAAATATATGTATTGTTTAAGAAAAAAATAAATATTTTAATCATTTTTTTAGATGTTAAATCTTTATTTATCATCTTTTTGGATTTTTATAAATTTTTCAAAATGAAAAAAAAACCTTTTCATTTTGAAAAAAAGCAAAAATATTTTTTTTATAAATATTTGATTATCAATAAATTAAAATTTATTTTTCAATTGGCATAAAGCGTGTACTACTTCTTTCAATCACAATAAAAAATGATTGTATATGTATAATAAAATAAAAAATCAAAATTTTGATAATAAAACTAACCATACCAAAAATATGACTAACTCTATAAAAAAAACAGGTATCAAACGAATACTTCCCGAACAACATTTATTTGTTGGTTTTTTGGTATATACTTTAATCGGAACACTTTTATTATTTATTCCTTTTGCACAAAAAAAAGACACTTCTTTTTTAGATTGTTTGTTTGCGGCTACCTCTGCTATCTCTACGACAGGTTTATTGACTGTGAGTTTATATGATAATTTTACTTTCTTTGGGCAATTTATTATTATGTTATTGATTCAGATTGGGGGGATTGGTTATATGACTTTTAGTTCATTTATTATATTGACAGGTGCAAAAAGATTATCTAATTTTAGGATTAAAGTTTTTAATACAGGCTTTACGATGCCCAAAGGATTTAATCCATTTGAATTTATTAGGTCAATTATTATTTTTACGGTAGTCATCGAAACCATTGGAGCATTATTATTTTTTATTGCCTTTGTCAATGCGGGTGTACCTATTGATTTTGCGATATGGAGTTCTATTTTTCATAGTGTTTCTACTTTTTGTACGGCAGGTTTTGGTTTGTATAACAATAGTTTTGAAAACTATCCTACACATTATTTTTTAAATATAATCATTATTGTTTTGAGTTATTTGGGAGCTATGGGCTTCATTGTGTTGATTGATGTATGGAATTATCTAACCAAAAAAACAAAAGAAATAACTTTTACTTCTAAGGTTATTATTTTAGTAACTTTTGCTTTGAGTTTTGTGGGTACTTTGATTATATTTTTTACTGAACCAAGTATTCAAAAATATGCTACAATGGATAGACTTTTAATTTCTTTGTTTCAAGCGATGTCTGCTTTGACTACCGTTGGTTTTAATAGTATTCCAATTAGCACAATGGTTATGCCTGTTTTATTAATATTGACTTTTTTGATGTATATTGGTGCTTCTCCTTCGGGTACGGGCGGAGGTATGAAATCTACTACACTTACTTCTGTGGTTTCGGTGGTGTATAGTCGTTTGATAGGTAGCAAAAAAGTACAATTTTTAGGTAAAGAAATACCTGAAAAAAGAGTAGATATGGCGGTAGCAGTCTTTATATTTTATACTTCTTGGATATTTTTAGGTGTTTTTGTATTGAGTTTTACAGAAAAAGCAACGCTTACCTCTTTACTTTTTGAAGTATGTTCATCTTTGGGTACTGTGGGTTTGAGTGCAGGTTTGACAGGTTCTTTGACAAGTTTTGGTAAAATTGTATTGACTTTTTTGATGTTTATTGGGCGTGTCGGAGTTTTAACTTTTGGTATCGCTTTATTCTCTCGACAAAGTGATGAAGATTTAGAGAAAGTAGAACCCACAGATTTAGCAGTGTAATTTTTTATTTTTATTACTATTTTTTAATTTTTATCACAATGAAAAAAAATTATTTATTTTTATTTTTTATTTTTTTGAGTTCATATATTTTCGCTCAAGAAGATACAACCACCAAAAAAAAAGGTGAAGCCTTCGAGGGAATGGATTTGACTTGGCTCAATGGCAATGACAGACGCGATTCGTCAGTACTCAAAAACAAGTACATCACAGGTGATATTATGGTTGATGTCAATTATAATTATTCTTTTAATAATCCTATTGACAACACGATTGTAGGCTCTACGGCAATAGCACGCCACAACGAAATGCAATTATCTTTTGCAAGTTTGGGAGCAGAGTTTTTTTATGAAGGTGCAAGAGCAAAAATCAAAACACAATTTGGGACACGAAGCACAGTAGTTCCTCGCAATGATTTTAGTCCTTATCGTGGGCAGTATGATTTAGCAAATGTCTATCGATATTTAAGCGAAGCGTATGCAGGTTATCATTTCAAAAAATGGTATGGTGTCAATGTAGATGTAGGTATGTTTATGTCTTATGTGGGTTTATTTTCTTACTATAATGCTGAGAACTGGGCTTATCAACCTTCTTATACTTCCGATAATACGCCTTGGTTTTTTAATGGGGCAAGAATACAAGCATTCCCAACCAAAAATCTCAAAGTAGAATTATGGTTGATTAATGGTTGGCAAACTTATGGTAAATTTAATAGTATGCCGGGCTTTGGTGGGCAAGTATTATGGCGACCAAAAGAATATATCCAAATTTTATCTAATAATTATTATGGAACAGATGCTGCAAATATTCCACAAAGAAAAAGAGTGCATACCGACAATAGTTTTTTATTGCGTTATTACAATAATCCTAAAGCAAAGGGAATTAGCAGAGCCGCATTTTCTACTACTTTTGATGTGGGATTCGAGGAAGGTGGTGGCGTTACGGCTTTTAATGGCACTGAAAATACACCCGCTCAAAATTTTGTGAGTGGAATGGTCTATCATAGATTATGGTTTAATCAAAATAAAATTGGTTGGACAATCGGTGGTGGTTTTATCAATAATCCTGGGAGATATTTGACTTTATTACCCACAGGACAAGCAAGTCCATTGCCTAATCCAAATAATCCGACACAATCCGCAGGTGCTTTTCCTTTTACGGCAAATGCAGGCGACCAATTCAAAGCGTGGGACGTTTCGACTACTTTAGATTGGATGCCTAACCAAAGCGTAACCTTTCGTTTGGAATGTGTGTATCGTCAAGCAGAACAAAATTATTTTGCAGGACGCAGAGGCGTAACTTCCTCTGACGGATATTTGACTACGCCTGTCGACCCGTTGGGAACTTGGCGACCAGATTTAGTAAAATCTGAAACAAGATTGATTTTTGCGACTTTGTTTAGATTATAAAAAAATAATTTAACTTTCCAAAAGTGCTAAACTTTTGGAAAGTTTAACAAAAAACATTTATTTTTCAACATTAATTTTTATTTTCACTTTTTATGACTTTACGTATCAAATTATATGCAGGTATTGGTAGTCTTTTTTTGATGATTACTATTTTATCTATTTTAGGAATTACTTATGTTTTATCTCTATCCAAAGCCTCTGAAAAAATCCTTTCTGATAATTATAAAAGTTTGGAATACTTACGTGAAATGGCGGTTTTATTAGATAAAAAAAATATTCCATTCGAAAAAATACAAGCACAAATCCTCAAACAACAAAAAAATATCACAGAAAAAGGTGAAAAAGATTTGACTGATATTTTAACTAAAAATTTTGACTTTTTTCAAAAAAATCAAAAAAACAATGCCATTCAACAAACATTAAGAGAAAATATTTATGATTTGATGCAGATGAATATGAATGGTATTACGCTCAAAAGTCAGGAGGCTGAAAAACTTGGACAGATAGCCATTTGGATAATTACCATTGTAGGAATGGTTTGTTTTTTATTGTCTTTTTTATTGGTGGCTATTTTTCCTGAATATATCATCACACCTATCGAAAAAACTACCGAAAGCATCAAACAAATTGCCGCAAAAGATTATTCACAACGTTTAGATGTTAAAAATAATGATGAATTAGGAAAATTGGCACACGCTTTTAATGTAATGGCAGGTAAATTATACGAATATGAACACAGCCATTTGTCCGAACTTTTATCACAAAAAAAACGAATGGAGGCATTGATAGATTTATCTTCTGAGGCAATTATTGGTTTAGACCAAAATAAAAAAATATTGTTTATCAATCCCTTAGCAGAAAAAATATTACAAATAAAAGAAGAAGATAATATGGGTAAATATGCCCAAGAAATTGCACTTGATAATACTTTGATGCAAAAAATTATACAAGAACTAATGGTTGGAAAAGATGAAAATAGTGCCATAGAAACCCTAAAAATAAACATTGAAGGAAAAGAAAATCATTTTCGTAAGGAAATTATTGATATTGTTATCACGCCTACCGCTGAAACACATCAAGTACTCGTGGGGCATGTGATATTACTCAAAAATATTACTTTTTTTAAGGAATTAGATTTGGCAAAAACAAATTTTATAGCTACCATTTCACACGAACTCAAAACTCCTTTGGCTTCTATCAAAATGAGTTTACAATTATTAGAAAATCAAAAAGTAGGAATTTTGAATGAAGAACAAAAAGAACTTACTCAACATATCAAAGAAGATAGCGAAAGATTGCTCAAAATTACTTCTGAGTTGTTAAATTTGGCACAAGTAGAAACAGGCAATATTCATTTGAGAATGGAAGCAATACAACCTGAAAAAATTGTAGAATATGCTTATCTTTCAGTCGAAAATTTAGCAAAAGCAAAAAATATAGAAATTAATATCGAACAACCTTCTTTTTTACCACAAATCAATGCAGATATTGAAAAAACAGCTTGGGTATTGATTAATTTTCTTTCTAATGCTATCAAATATTCCCTCGAAAATCAAAAAATTTGTGTAGATTTGCGCATCGAAAATAAAATGCTTGTGTTTAGTGTTAGAGATTTTGGAAAAGGTATCGCTAAAGACTTCCAAGATAAAATCTTTGAACGTTTTTTTACAATACCTGAAAACGCTCAAAAACAAAGTACAGGCTTAGGACTTTCTATTGCCAAAGATTTTATTGAAGCACAAAAAGGAGAAATTGGCGTGCAAAGTAAGGTAGGCGAAGGAGCAAGGTTTTATTTTAAATTACCTTTGAAATGAAAAAAGAAACAAAAGAAACCATACTTATTATAGACGACGAAGATAAAATCAGAACGTTGTTAGCTAAAATTCTGACCTTAGAAGGATATGAAATCATTACAAGCCACGACCTAAAAAGTGCGTGGAAAATTATCGAAAAAGAATCTCAACATATTGGACTTATTTTGTGTGATGTAAAATTACCTGATGGCTCAGGAGTTGATTTTACTCAAAAAATAAACGCTCAATTCAAAAATATTCCTATTATTTTATTGACGGCTTATGGCAGTATCACAGACGGCGTGCAAGCCATGAAAAATGGAGCAGTGGATTATTTGGTCAAAGGTGATGACAATGAAAAAATTATTCCATTGGTAGCAAAAGTATTCGAAAATACACAAAAAAATACAAATAAAAAACATCATTTATTTTCGTTTGAAGAGATTATTGGTGTAAGCGAATCCATAGAAAATGCAAAAAAAAAAGCACAAAAAGTAGCTAAAACCGACACAAATGTATTGTTATTGGGTGAAACAGGTACAGGAAAAGAACTTTTTGCCCAAGCCATTCATCAAGAAAGCAATCGGTCTGAACATACTTTTTTGGCTATTAATTGTGGTGCTTTTAGCCATCATATTTTAGAAAGTGAATTATTTGGACACAAAGCAGGCTCTTTTACGGGTGCAGTCAAAGATAAAAAAGGACTATTAGAGGAGGCAAATGAAGGTACTATTTTTTTGGACGAAATAGGAGAAATGAATATAGAACTACAAGCAAAATTATTACGTTTTTTAGAAACAAGAACTTTTATAAAAGTAGGCGATACTAAAAATACACAAGTAAATATAAGAATTATTGCCGCCACGCATAGAAATTTGCTCGAAGAGATAGAAAAAAATAATTTTAGACAAGATTTATACTATCGACTATCTGTTTTTACAATTTCTTTACCTAATCTTTCCCAACGAAAAGAAGATGTTAGTTTGTTAGTAGAGCATTTTAGAACCTATTTTTTAAAGCAAATGCAACATCTCGAACCTGTTTTTTTTACACAAAAAGCGTTAGATGTTTTAGAAAATTATCATTGGAAAGGCAATATCAGGGAACTCAAAAATGTAGTAGAAAGATGTTTGATTTTGGCAGAAAAAGAAATTACTGAAAACGATTTGTGGTTTGATAAACCTATTCAAAAAAATAATGACAACGAAAAAGAAATTTTTGAACTCAAAGAAATCGAAAAAAGACACATCAAAAAAATAATGGATTATACAGACCAAAATAAAACCGAAACCGCAAGACTTTTGGGCATCGGACTGACTACACTTTATAGAAAAATAGAAGAATTTAAGTTATAAAAATGAAATTTTTAATAATTTTCTATCCTAATTTTCGTTTTTCAAAATATCAAACCCAAAAGAAAATATTTATACTAAAAAGAAAGATAAATCATCGATAACATTCTAACACAGGCAAACTTTTATTGTTAAAATCCCAAAAAGCCTGATTTTCGTAGCTTGAACCATTTGTGGCGGTGTTCCCTTTATAACTCACAAATTCGCTTCCCCAATAACAAAATCCAATACCTTTTGGAACATCTTTGATAATTGCTTTTATTTTATTCAAATAATCTTTTTGTCCTTGTGGAGTAGCAGGATACGCAGGCAAAATCTGTGAGTTCATTCCAACCACATTATTTGTCCAATCATTCCAATCAAAAGTAAATGGATAAGAAGTTTCAGCGATAAAAATCGGTTTATTATAAAAAGAAGAAAGATTATTCAAAGATTGTTTTAATTGCTCCAAATCTTTTCCATGCCACATTGGATAATAACTCAAACCAATTATATCATAATCTAAATCAGTAATATTTTGATAAAAAAAAGAAGCATTATCAAAACCTGCAAAATGAATAATTATTTTGGTAGTATTGTTAATATTTCTTACACCTCTGATGCCTTGTTCCAATAATTGTTTCATTTGAGAAAGATTAGCAATGTTTCCCTCATTCCAAAGCAAACCATTGTTGATTTCATTGCCAATTTGAATGTATTTTGGATTGATTTCTGTTACAATTTTTTTTGTATAATTATAAACACTATCTTTTAATTGATTGAACGGAATATTTTGCCATTGATTTGGTTTTGTTTGTTGCGAAGGGTCAGCCCAAGTATCCGAATAATGAACGGTAATCATTACCTCCATTCCCAAATTTTTGATTTCATTTGATAAATTTTTGACACTCAAAAAATTAGAGTTAGGTTCAGCAGGATTTTTCCAAATTCTTAATCTGATAACATTCACACCTGCTTTTTTCAAAGTCAATAACATATCTTCAGGTTGATTGTTTTGATTATAAAAAGTAATTCCACTTTGTCGTATTTCAGGCAAATAAGACATATCTGCACCTTTTATGGACAATATTTTTTCTGTATTAATGATTTCATCAATCACAAGACTATCAGGTGATTTGCAAGCAATCAAAATGATAAAACAACAATAAACGATAATTTTTTTCATTGAATAATTTTTGATGCTTCAAATTTATATTTTTTTTATGATTTTAAAAAATAAACTCAAATAAATACAAAAAAAAATCAACTAAATTAAGTTGGAATAAAAAATTAAAGAAAATAATCAAAAATACTTTTGGGCATCGGACTGACCACGCTTTATAAAAAAATAGAAGAATTTAAGATAGAAAAATGAAATTTTTAATAATTTTCTATCCTAATTTTCGTTTTTCAAAAAAATATCAAACCCAAAAAAAATAATTTATACTAAAAAGAAAGGTAATTATTTACTTACAATTTTTTTTTAGTGCAATAATAATTTTTAAGGAAAAAGAAGATTTTTTTTATAATTTTTTAAATCTTATAAATTTTTTTATACCTCATGGAAACATATATTGATAAATTAGAACCAAACCAAATAGATATTTTGTGGGCAAATGGTTGGAGAAATTTTGGAATTTATTTTTTTAAAGAAACTTCAGGCTACAATCCAACTATTCAAAAAAACGACATAATTATTCCGTTACGCATTTATTTACCAAAATTTACATTTCAAAAAAGTCATCTAAAAATTTTGAAGAAAAATAAAATAATGAATGTTGAATTTAAACCAATTGTTATCGACGAAGCCAAAGAAAATTTGTTTCAAAAGCATGCTCAACGTTTTTCTTACAATGTTCCTACTTCTTTGTATGATTTTTTGAGTGAAAAACCTGAAAGTCTGCCCTATCAAGGCATCGAATGTGCCGTACATCATAAAGAAAATAATCAACTTTGTGCTGTGAGTTTTGTGGGCGTAGGAAAACAAAGTTTGTCAAGTATTTATGCTATGTTTGATACAGACTATTCAACGCATAGTTTAGGGATTTTTACGTTATTAGCTGAAATTGAGTATGGAAAAGAACATAATTTTGAGTATTTATATTTGGGATATGCTTACCAAAATGCGTCTTTTTATGATTATAAAAAAAAGTTTAATCATCTTCAATATTATGATTGGAAAAAAAATTGGCTCGATTTTTCACAATAGTTTTATGATTATTTTATGATATTTTAGCTGTTACAAAGGTTTCCTGTGGGACACAGGAAAGGGCTGACAAAGAGTTTCCTGTGGGACACAGGAAAGGGCTGACAAAGGTTTCCTGTGGGACACAGGAAAAGGCTATACAACGACTAAAATTTTTCAGGAATAACCATAATTACTTCTTCTTTTTCGACCAAAACTTGCCCTGCTAACAAATCTTTTGTTTTTCTAACATATTTTTTAGGCGTAAAAAGTACGGGGCAAAGTGTGTCATTGCTTCTTTTTGAATAAAATGCCGCCAAAGATGCGGCTTTTTCTATCACATCTTTTGGAAAAGGTTTGCCTGCTTTGTATTTTATAATCACGTGTGAACCGCTAACATCTTTGGCGTGTAACCACAAATCTTCTTTGTAAGCATATTTTTGAGTGAGTAAATCATTGTTTTTGGCATTTTTTCCTACCCAAATTTCAAAATTTTGATACATAAATTTTTTAAAGAGAGTATCTTGTGGCGTAACTTCTTTTTCTATTTGAGCCAAATTATTTTCTTTGGCATATTTTCTAAGTTCTTTGAGGCTTGTAAAAGGCTCAATTTTTTGTAAATGTTGTTCAATTTCTTCTAATTCTTTGTATTTTCGCTGAATATTTTTAGATAAATTATCTCTTTCAATTTTTTCATTTTTTGCTTTTCTATAAAAAACTTCTGCATTTTTTTGAGGAGATAAATCTTTTTTGAGTTTAATAATTCGAGTTTCGTTAGTATAAAAATCAAATAATTCAACTTTTTCAGCATCTTTTTCGATATTATGTAAATTAGCCATCAATAAATGAGCCGTTTGTTCTGTAAAGTTTACATCAGTAATTTCGTTCAAACGTTGTTCATTTTTTTCGATATAAATAATAGTTTGTTTTTGTTTTCGTTGCAAATTTCTAATAATTTCTCCTTTTTCTTTTCGGATTAATGTTGTTTTTGTATAAGCAATAAAAAAATCGTTGGCAATAATCAATGGATTTTCAGATTGAAAATCTATTTTTTGGTCTTGTTTGGGAGGCAACAAAGTCAAAATAGGAAAATCAGCGGCTTGTAAAATATAAAAAGTTGGATTTTCTAATATTTTTTTTACCTCTGTCCATTTTTCCCATTGTTGTTCCAAAGTTAAACTTGTTAGGTCAAAAGGTTGTAAATATGCTTGTACTTCTTTGCCAAAAGTAGGAAATATTTTTTTACCATCACCATTATATTTTTTAAAATTTTCAAAATCTTGTTCAATATATCTATCTAATTCATTGATAATCAAATATTTATCTGTTTCCATTTTTTTATGAAAACTAATTACAAATTCATCTTTTTGAAATAAAATAGCATTGGCTCGCCTACCAAACATTTTAAATAATAACACAAAATCGTCTTCAAAATCAATGCTAAATGCCCTTTCGTTTACGTATTGTGTGATGTATGTAATAGATTTTCCTTGTAATTCTGTAAATAAATCTACGCTATTTTTTTTAGCACGTGCATAATTTTCGGGAAAACTAATCACAGAAATTTCACTTTCTAAATTGATTCTGATATAAAAATCTTTTTCAGGTAACGCAAAACCCAACACCAATTCGTCTTTACTTTGACTAAAACAAACTTCCAAAGTAGCAGAACTTTGGTGCGATAATTCTAACTGATGTTCTGCTATTCCATATCGCCAATTTGCCTGCAAAGCCACTGCTAAATGTTTGGAAAGTTGGAAAAAATAATGATGATTAATGTGCATAAAAAATAGAAGTAATTTATATTCAATTTCCAAAAGTTTAAAAATTTGTAACTATTTAGGTTATTTTGGTACAAGCGTGGACGATTGCACCCAAAGTAGCCAAATAGTTACCTTTATTTTATTAAAACTATAGATGATTTTTACTAAAAACGTTCACAAAAGTAATGAATATTATTGAATTAATATCAATTACAAAAAAAAATAAAATATTTTTTTGATTTTATTTGCAAAAACAACAAAGTCATACTATTTTAGCACAAAAATTATAAAAATTATATTATTTACACGAAAAATACTATTTTAAATTCAATGAAAAAAATTTTATGCGTCGAAGATGAAGCCATTAATGCGTTTGTAATCAAAAAAATGTTACAAAAAAAATATGAAATAATGCTTGTTTATAATGGTTTAGACTGCTTAAATGCGGTCAGTAAACATTCGTTTGATGTGATTTTAATGGATATTAACTTGGGAGATGATGACCACAATGGCATTGAATTAGTGCAACAAATTAAAACATTACCAACTGCAAAAAACACAAAATATGTTGCCATTACTGCTTTCGCTTTGCCCGAAGATAAACAAAAATTTTTAGACCAAGGCTTTGATGATTATGTCTCAAAACCAATAGAAGAAACAATATTAGATGCAATTTTAAAGAAATTAGTATAAAAATATTACATCAAAATACCAAATCGAAAAAATGGAATAGATATTGAAATATCAAATAAAAAAAACGCAACGAACAAAATGCAGTGCTACCTTAAAAATATTTTTATTTTCTTTTTATACTTGTTGTTTATCCAAAAAACTTTTGCACAAACACACCAACTTTCTATTTATCAAACTGAAAACGGACTTTCTTCGAACCTTACCAAAGATATTGTCCAAGATAAATGGGGATTTATTTGGGTGGCTTCTGATGAAGGAGTGTCAAGATTTGATGGACGTGGATTTCTTAACTTCAAAAAAGAATTGCCTATCAATTATACCAAAGGATTATTTAAAACTAAAAGCGGTAGATTATTGATTATCAATGATTTAGGAGTTTTAGAAGCCATTAGTAAACCTGATACAATTATTTTTAGAACAATTTTGCAAGGTACAAACAATGCTTTAGATGATAAAAAAGTGATGTATCCTAAGGAAGCCTTTGAAGATTGTCATGGCAATGTGTGGATTAGCGAGCCGAGTAGTGTTTTGCGTTATAATGCAGGAGCAACCAAGCGTTATGTTTTACCCAAAGAACTTAATACAACGGTCTATACAAGGTCTTTTACTTTTGCAGAAACGTCTTGTGGGCGCTTGTATGTAGGTGCGTTTATGGGCAAAATATTGTCTTATAACGAAAGCAAAGATAGTTTTGAAGTATTGAATTTACCCAACGATTTTAAACTTGTAGAAATCAGTGCAATTTTGCCAATCAATCCAAATACAATTTGGGTAGGTGATAGAAATGGCATTACAGAAATATCAATCAACGATAAAATTGAAGTCAAAAAAATCGCAGAAGTTGCGAGTGTTTCTTGTATGGCAAAAGATATTTCGGGTGATTTTTGGATAGGAACTTGGGAAAAAGGTTTACATAAATTAGAAAATATTGGCGGAAAATGGAATATTAGAAAATTTTGGGAATCACGTTCTAATACAATCAATCATTTATTGGCTGATACACAAAAAAATATTTGGGTAGCCACCGATGACGGCATAGAACTTCTATCTTCTAATACTTTTAATCGTCTTAAATTAGGAAAAAATAATAGCTATATTCAAGGTATTCATTCAGAGGCAAAAGAAAATGAAGGCGCTTTTGTATGCGACCAAGAAGCCGCTTATCAAATTACCAAAAAAGGAAAAACCTATTTCAAAACCGAAGTATATAAAAGAGGACATTTATTATCTTTGATTAAATTTAACGATAAATTATTTATTGGTACAGGTGATGATAAATTAATCGTTCAAGAAAAAGGACAAAATAAAGAAATTTCGATGGCTAACTATGGACGTTCCGTATTTTTCTTGGAAAAAGATAACAATGAAAATGTTTGGGTATGTCAATATGGTGAAAAAAGAAGCATTACAAAAGTAGATAAAAATCTAAAAATTTCACAATATACAGAAAAAGAAGGTTTAGGAACTTTTGTGGAGGTCATTAGGACTTCAAAAAATGGTGATATTTATATAGGAGGACAAGGAAAAGATACTTATTTGTATAAATTTAATGCCGCCGGTGATAAATTTGAAAACATTAGTATTCCTATCAAAAAAGTTGCCGCACAATCTATGTTCAAAATCAATGACTTATGTGTAGATGCCAAAAATAGAATTTGGTTAGGTTCTACACAAGGTTTATATTTATTAGAAAACAAAACCTTGACGCAAGTTGATTTAGGAAAAAGATATAATAGTGAAACAATCAAAGCAGTTTTGATAGATGATAAAGATAATATTTGGATAGGTACAAATATTGGAATTTTGAAATATAAAAATAAAAATGCAGTTTTGTTCGAAAAAACAAACGGACTTTCTACGGTAAGTATTGGTTTGAAAGGCTTGGCACAAATGGCAGACGGAAGTATTTTGGTAGCCACTTCTAATGGGTTAAATTATATGATTGCCAACAATGAAGACGCAAAAAAAACACCTAAACCTATTTTCAAATCTATCAAAGTAAACAATCATCATAACATAATCTTGCACGAAAAAACAGATGAAGTTTTTGAATATGATTACCAATCTACACTAAAAGTCAATTTTGTGTCTTTTGTTTTTCCAAATGAAAATATTTTGTATCAATATAAAATCGAAGGACTAAATTCAGAATGGAGTGATGCCTCTACACAAGACCAGATTTCGTTGGAACGTTTGCCCGCAGGAAAATTTAAGCTATTAGTAAGAGCAATTCAACAAGGAAATTTTATTTGGAGTGAAACAACAAATTTTGAATTTACAATTTTGCATCCTTGGTATGTGCGTTGGTGGGCTTGGGTTTTGTATATAGGTTTGTCAATTGGTTTGTTATTTATATTGGTTAGAATTAATACTTATCGTTTGCACCGCCAAAAAGTAAACTTGACCAAAAAAGTAAACGAAGCAACCAGAGAAATTGCAGAACAAGCTGAAAATTTATCACAAAAAAATAAAGAATTAAGCGTGCAAAGAGATGCCTTAGAATCTGCTTATAGAATTATTGAACGAAAAAATGGAAAAATTTTGGATAGTATTCGTTATGCCCAAACTATCCAACAAATTATATTGCCTTCGCAAGATTTTTTAAATCGTTTGTGTGATGAAAGTTTTATTTTGTATAAACCAAGAGATGTCGTTTCGGGTGATTTTTATTGGGCTTACAAACAAGAAAATAAATGGTTTTTAGCTGTTGTCGATTGTACGGGGCATGGCGTGCCGGGTGCTTTTATGAGTATGATTGCCTATTCATTGATTTATAGAGCCATAAAAGTAAAACATCAATATGATCCTGCAAAAATTTTAGAACTTTTACACGCAGAAACCAGAGTGGTAATGCGTCAAAAAGACGGCATTAATACAGACGGAATGGATTTATGTTTATGTGTTTTGGAAGAAAACAAATATAACAAGGACGAATTTACTTTGACTTATTCAGGGGCAAAAAGACCTTTGTATTTGGTAAAAGACAACGAATTTATGATATTAGAAGAATGTAGAAAGTCTGTGGGTGGCATACAAAGTAAAAATGTATTGTTTGAAAACCGAACCGTAAACATCAAAAGAGGTGATAAATTATACCTCACTACTGATGGATTGGCTGACCAAAACAACATTGATAGAAAGAAAATAACAGAGAGAAAAGTGCAAGAAATTATCAAAGAAATTCATTTACTTCCACTTACCGAACAAAATTCATTCATCGAAAAGGTATTGAAAGAACATCAAGAAGGAACAGAACAACGTGATGATATTACTATGTTAGCAGTCAAATTATAAACAATATTTTCTAAAAAAAATAAAATGACAATCGAAGAAGCCCAAAAAGTAGTAGATACTTGGATAAATACTACAGGAATTAGGTATTATAACGAATTGACAAATATGGCAATTCTGACCGAAGAAGTAGGAGAAGTAGCACGCCTGATGGCACGTATGTATGGGGAACAATCTTTTAAAGAATCTGATAAAGATAGAAATTTAGGTGATGAAATTGCTGATGTTTTATTTGTTTTGATTTGTATTGCTAACCAAACAGGTATTGATTTAACTGAGGCGTTGCAAAAAAATTTAGAAAAAAAAACACAAAGAGATAAGGAAAGACACGCCAACAACGATAAATTGAAATAGATACACAATAAAAAAACATCACCATTTAATAAATGCGTGATGTTTTTTTTAATGAATTTCGTGCAAACGTTCACACTTGTATCAAAATAACCTAAATAGTTTACAAAAAATATTTATTTATTGATAGAATTTAAAAATTCAGTGTTATCCATAGTGCCTTTCATTTTTTCCAATAAAAAGTCCATAGCCTCATTAGAGTTCATATCACTCATATATTTTCTTAAAATCCAAACACGTTGTAAGGCTTCTTTTGTCATCAACATATCTTCTTTGCGTGTGCCTGAGGCAGGTACATCTATTGCAGGATAAATACGTCTGTTCGCTAATTTGCGGTCAAGTTGTAGTTCCATATTACCTGTTCCTTTAAATTCTTCAAAAATAACCTCGTCCATTTTTGAACCTGTATCAATCAAAGCAGTGGCAATAATTGTCAAAGAACCACCATTTTCTACATTTCGGGCAGCTCCAAAAAAACGTTTGGGTTTATGCAAAGCATTGGCATCAACCCCACCTGATAATATTTTTCCTGATGAAGGCACTACGGTATTATAAGCCCTTGCTAATCTTGTAATTGAATCTAACAAAATCACTACATCATGCCCACATTCTACCAATCTTTTTGCTTTTTCTAACACAATACTTGCCACTTTTACGTGTCTTTCGGCTTGCTCATCAAAAGTAGAAGCAATTACTTCTGCTTTTACATTACGAGCCATATCTGTTACCTCTTCTGGTCTTTCATCTATCAAAAGCACCATTAAAAACACTTCAGGGTGGTTTTCAGCGATAGCATTGGCAATTTTTTGTAAAAGAACCGTTTTACCTGTTTTGGGTTGTGCGACAATCATACCACGTTGTCCTTTTCCGATAGGTGCGAAAAGGTCTAAAATACGTGTCGACATTTCGTCATGTTTGGTGCTTAATTTTAGTTTTTCTTGTGGGAATAAAGGTGTCAGGTATTCAAAAGGAATTCTATCTCTAATTTCTTCGGTAGTTTTTCCGTTTACGGTTTCTACTCTTAATAATGCGAAATATTTTTCACCTTCTTTGGGAGGGCGAATAGGTCCTTTGATTGTATCCCCTGTTTTTAGTCCAAATAATTTGATTTGAGAAGGAGAAACATAAATATCATCTGGGCTTGCCAAATAATTATAATCAGAAGAGCGTAAAAATCCGTATCCATCTTGCATAATTTCCAAAACACCTTCATTAGCAATCAAACCATCAAATTCTCTTGTAAGTTTGTCCCTATCTTTTTTGTTGTTATAAGGGTGATTGATATAAGTTGTTTTTTGAGGAGTTTTAGAGCCGTTTTCTTCTGTATTCACACTAACATAATCAGGCTTAAACTTAGTATTTTTTATAGGATTTACAGCAATAAGGTCTAATTCTTCGTCGATGGCTGGTTTTTCTGTGTCAGGAAAAATATCTTCATCTGCAATAGAAAAAGCAAAAATTTCTTCTTTTTTAGGTACATCAATTTTTTGTTGATTTTCTTGTGGTGTTTCTTTTACGTTTTCTCTCTTAGGAATACGTGGTCTTTTGTTGGTATCTTCTTGGTTGTTTTGATTTGTTTGCACAGTTTTGGGTTGTGCTTTTTTATTGTTTTTCAAGGAAGATAAGTCAGAGTCAGGTAAAAGTGCTTGTTTATCTAATATTCGATAAATAAGTGCTTTTTTGTCGAGTGTTGCAGAATTTTCTACTTTGAGTGCTTCAGCAATTTCTTTGAGTTCTGATAAGAGCTTTGCATTAAGTTCGTCAATGTTATACATAAAACCAATGATTATGGATTTTTGTGAAAAGAAAGGAAAAAATTAAAAAGATAGATAAAATAAATTTTTCTATATTGAATATATATTTATTAAAAAAGGATTGATTTTTATGTTTTTATCAAATTTATTTTTATTAAAGAAGATTGATTATTATGACAATCTATATTTTATATAGAAAGAAAGGTGGTAAATGCCTATTGTTTTTAGGCTACTATAGTTTAACGCTGCAAGTTATGTAATTGTTTTGAATTTTCAAATTTTTTTTTCATTTTTTTTTATTTTTATTTTTTTGAATTATTTATCAATATATATACACATCGAAAAGTGGTTTTGGAACAATGTTTTTCGTTTCCCCTGCATTTCACGCGGGGCTATTAAAGTTCAATCTCTATCGAGGTTGCGCTAAAATATCAAAACAATTTTTGACATCTATATAAAAAAACTACCAACGCCAAGCCAACAACAAAATATCATCAGTTTGATGTGCTTGTCCTTTCCACTGGGCTAATTCTTCCTTGATTTTTTTCTCTTGAGCTGATAAAGGCAAAGTAGAAATGGCTATCAAAAACTCTCTAAAACGCTTTGACATATATTTTCTTTTGCTTTCTTCTCCATATTGGTCGCTAAAACCATCGCTAAACATATAAAAAGTATCTCCTGTTTGTGATTTTAATTCTACTAAATCAAAATCTTTTTCCATACGATGATGTGTACTTCCAATTGAGATTTTACTTCCTTTATGCACAATTGCTTCTCTGTTTCTGATTTGTAAAAGTCCGTGATGCGCTCCCGCAAAAGTAATAATTCCGTCAGGAAAACTAATATTGACTATTCCAATATCCATTCCTTCGCTATGCAATCGTTTTTTTTCGTTTTCTAAAGATTGGTTATGTTTGAGTTGTTCGATAATTTTTTTGTTCAAATTTTTTAATATTTCTGCAGGATTAGTAATATTTTTTTCATTTACAATTTCGTTCAACAACGCACCACCAAGCATCGTCATCAATGCTCCCGGCACACCATGCCCCGTACAATCTCCGACTGCTAATATCAATTGTCTATCTGCGGCACTGATAGCGTTAGTAGATTTTTTTTCTGCAAACCAATAAAAATCACCTGAAACAATATCTCTTGGTTGATATAAAATCATACTTTCGTCCACAAACCTTGCCCATTCTCTCATTTCAGGTAAAGTTGCCTCTTGAATCCTGCTGGCATACCTCAAGCTATTAATAATATGGTCGTTTTTGATAGTCAATTCCTTACTTTGTTCTGCTAAGTGATCTCTTTGTCGTCTGATTTCACTATTTTTAATATCTAAAACTTTTGTTGCTTCTTCTAAAATACTATTTTTTTGTTGTAATTCATCATTAAACTCGGACAGTTTTGTCATATTTTGTTCGTTCAATGTTTGTAATTTATTCAGTTGGATATTATTTTCTTGTATTTCAGACAAATATTTAACTGTTTTTCTGACTGCTGGTCTAAAAATAAAAATCAATTCTAAGGCTAACACAATTAGAGTTAAAATTCCTACTCCAAATGCCAAAAACTGACTTCTTTGCAATCTTTGATAGGCTTCTTTGTCATATTGATAAATCAAATCGTTCATATATTTGGCATATTTTTCATCATAACTAACCAACATATCAATCGCAATTTTTATTTTTGGACGCATATTTCTTTCTTCAAATTTTACGTTCAAAATCAATTCAAATGCTTTTTTTAAAATAGTATAAGATTGGTGCATTTCATCAATAATTTTTTGAGCGGCATAACTATTTTTTCCGGGCAATCCAATATTTTTATCACCTTTTTCTAAGCCCTCTTGAATTTGCACCCACTCATCAAAAATCTGCCCTAATTCACCAACATTTTGGTCAAAAGGTTTATTTCTTTGTGGATGTTCGAGGATAAGAGAAGTTTTAATCAACCTTTCACTCAATGTTCTTTGCCTACCCGCCAAATTTAGAAGTCGCGAATCCGCTTCTTTGGTCTGTAAAGAAGCATACATCAAAACATAACTGACTATGCTCAACAAAGCAATAAGTCCTAATGCCACCCAATAAGTAATTGTTAAACGATTTTGTGGAGAAACAGCCATTTTTGTATTAATAGTTTGCTATATTTTTAAGAGAAAATCAAGCCAAACATAAAAAAATAACCTAAAAATTTGGACTTTTAAAAAAAATTGAAGAAATTAAGAAAGAAAATGAAATAATATTGAATTTTAACCTCAACAAAAATAGTGTAAAACTAACTTTATTGATAATAAAAATAGGTATAAATGCCACATCTTAAAATTATGATACGTTATTTAGATGGCTCTAATAAAGTTAAAATAAAATAAAAGTGTAAAAAAGTATTTAAAAATCCGTTATCATTCGTAAAATATGA
The DNA here is from genome assembly GCA_004293265.1 of Bacteroidota bacterium. GTDB lineage: Bacteria > Bacteroidota > Bacteroidia > Cytophagales > Microscillaceae > RDXZ01. The sequence goes on from RDXZ01000017.1 coordinate 48,026, forward strand.
GTGTTTTTTGCAAATACAAAAAATATTTTAAAATTTTTGTATCTATTTAGGTTATTTTTTCGTGGTGTTGCAGATGTCCTATTTTGTCCTGCTGAACGAAGTGAAGCAACTAACTGCTTGTTAAAGGTGGTT
>RDXZ01000154.1 GCA_004293265.1 Bacteroidota bacterium
TCTTCAAGTAAGTCCATATTTTTGTGGCTTAATTTTGATACAAAGATAAAAAATAAAAAATAAAAAACAAATATTTCACTGGTTTTTTTTAAATTATTGACAGAAAAAATACATTATCTATCAAAAAAGAAAAATAACTTTTAGAAACAAAAAATTATTTGCTATAAAAATTTTGTATATATTTAAAATTTTACAATAACTAAATAATTACGATTTTTTTAAACTTTTCAAATATTTTCAAAGTTATAAGTAGGTGCGAAAGTAACAAAAAATAAAAAGTATGTCAAATATTCATTTTGAAAGTGCCTTGAAAAAATGCGAACAAGAAAAATATCAAGAAGCCATTGTTTTGTTCGAAAAATCTATTCATCTATCACCCCATCATATCGAAAGTTGGTACAATAAAGGAATGGCGTATTTACAATTAGAAAATTACCCCAAAGCAATCGCTGATTTTGATAAAGCATTGTCTTTTTTTGGGGCAAATGCTACTATTTTAAGCCAAAGAGGTGTAGCCAAACATCTCAATAAAAATCATAAAGAAGCCTTAGAAGATTTTGATACTGCTCAAAATATAGAACCTAACAATCCTTATCGATATTCGAGTCGTGCTTATGTAAAAGCAATTATTGGTGATACTTATGGGGCTATCGAAGATTATAAAAAAGCAGTTCAACTTGATGAAAATGACGCTGTGGCTTGGAATAATTTAGGTTTATTAGAAGAAAAATTAGGATATAAAACCGAAGCAAAACAAAAATTTGATACTGCAGATAGCATAGCAGACAAAGGAAAAACGTTTGAAAAACCTTCTATTGAACAGATTATCAAAGAATATGAAATCAAACAAAAAGAAATAGAAACCTCCTTAGCAATGCAAAATAATCCAAATCCTCCACTTCAAAAAGGAATAAAAGGATATTGGCAAGTTATCAAAAAAGTATTTACAGATAAAAAAACTTCACAAGATTTTTGGGATTTTGCTAAAAATTTGGGAAGAAAATCATAACATTTTAATCACAAAATTCATTTTTTTTATGGATACTAATTTTTTTACGAATGTATATGAAGTAGTAAAACTAATTCCGAAAGGAAAAGTTACTTCTTATGGAGCAATTGCGAACTATTTGGGTGCTAAAAAAAGTGCAAGAATGGTTGGCTGGGCAATGAACTCCTCACACACGCTTGAAGACGTGCCAGCGCATCGTGTGGTCAATCGTGTGGGGCTTTTGTCAGGCAAACATTTTTTTGAAACGCCTACAAAAATGCAAGAATTATTAGAAAGTGAAGGAATTATTGTCATTGATAATCAGATTCAGGATTTTGAAAAAGTTTTTTGGAATCCTGAGAATGAATTATAAACGTCCATTCATACCAAATTCGGTTTTGAGTGTTTCACCAATCATTTTTAAAGTTTTTCGGGCAGTTTTTAGTAATTTTGGCATCTGTAAAAACAAATGAATCATTCCTTTACACTCTTGAAAAACAACTTTTACTCCTGCTTTTGATAAGTTTTCGGCATATTTTCTTCCTTCATCTTTCAGTGGGTCAAATTCACCTGTGATAATCAATGCAGGCGGTAAATTTTCTAAATTTTGAGCATACATAGGTGAAAATAAATGATGTGTAATGGGATATTGCGGATTTTTGTAACATTTTAAAAAATATTCCATTATTTCTTTTGTCAAAACATATCCTTTTTCTAAGGTCTGAATTGAGGGCATACTTAATTTTCCATCAGTACAAGGATATAACAAAACTTGGTAACTAATCTGAAAGTTTGCCTTTTCTTTTGCCAACATACACACGCCTGTAGCCAAATTTCCACCTGCACTATCTCCGCAAACTGCTATTTGTAAAGGATTTCCGCCAAAAGTGTGTGCGTTTTCGAATGCCCATTGTGTTGCTTCATAACAATCATAATGAGCCATCGGAAATTTATATTCGGGTGCCAATCGGTAATCTACCGCAATCACAATACAATTGCTTAATTTGGCTAATCTTCTGCATAGTTTATCGTGAGTTTCGAGGTTTCCTACCACAAATCCGCCTGCGTGAAAAAACATCAAAATAGGTAATTTTCTTTGAATAGTTGGTTTATAAATACGTAAAGGTATTTTTTGGTTTTCATTTTCAAAAAAACAATCTTTTATTTCGTATAATTTGAGTGGTTTATATTCTACCAGTGGGAATAATTTTTTATATCCTTTTTCATTGTATTTTCTAAATTCTGTGGCTGATATTTTATTGAGGTCAGGCAAAGGATTTATCAAATTATTTGCTTTTAATAATAAATTTAGTTTCCAATTTAAAGCCATATTTGTTTTGTGTTTAGATTTTTATTTTGATTTTTGATATAATTTTAATATAATGAACTTCGTGCAAGCGTGGACGCTTGCACGACATACTCACTGGTGCAATCGTCCACGCTTGCACCAAAATAACTTAAATAGTTACGATTTTTGATATAATTTAATTGTATTGAAAAAATTTAAGTGAAATAAATTTATCAAAACAAAGAAAAATAATAGTACAAAATTAGAAAAATAATTTTAAAAAACACTCATTTTTTTGGATATTTTTTTGATAAAGGCTAAATAATTATCTTTATTTTATTTTTAAAATGGATTAAAAATATTTTAGACTGGGGCTAAATAATTACAAAAAAAATATTAATATTCAATTGTTTACATTATTTTTTTGTATTTTTGCAAATCAAAAAAATATTTACAATCCACTAAAAATATGAAATTACTATTTTCAACTCAAAATTATGCTTATTTATACAACGAACTTTTATCCATAGGATTGTATGAAGCAGGAAGTACAGAACTTAAAATTTTTCCTGATGGAGAATGTTACAAACGCTTATTGAGTGATGTAGCAGGGCGTGATGTGGTCTTGGTAGGTGGCACAATCAGCGACCTTGATACCTTAGAATTGTATGATTTTGCTTGCTCGATTGAAAAACAAGGAGCCAATTCATTGGTATTGGTAGTGCCTTATTATGGTTATTCGACGATGGAAAGAGCCGTCAAAAAAGGCGAAGTAGTAACGGCAAAAACCAGAGCAAGATTACTTTCTGCGATTCCTAACACAGGCAAAGGCAATCATATTATTTTGTGTGATTTACATTCAGAAGGGATACCGCATTATTTTGAAGGAAATATTATACCTGTTCATTTGTATTGCAAACCTTTGATTATTGAGGCGTGCAAAGAATTAGCAGGAGATGATTTTATTTTGGCTTGCACAGACGCAGGGCGTGCTAAATGGGTAGAATCTTTGGCAAACGATATGAAAGTTGATGCCGCTTTTGTGTTTAAAAAACGATTGAGTGGTGAACAAACTTCTATCACAGGCATCAATGCTGATGTGAAAGGACGAAAAGTAATTATTTATGATGATATGATTCGAACAGGTGGCTCGTTGATGCAAGCCGCAAAATCATACAAAGAAGCAGGCGCAAAAGAAGTTTTTGCTATTACCACACACGGACTTTTTAGCAATAATGCGTTAGAAAAATTACAAAATTCTCAACTTTTTTCTAAAATTGTAGCCACAAACACGCACCCAAACGTATTGCCTATTGCCAACGATTTTTTACAAGTCAAAAGTATTGCACGACTATTGGACGCAAAAATTAAAGAAATTTAAAACAAAAAAAAACTAAAAAAAAATGAAATACAAAGATTATTATAAAATTTTGGGGGTAAGCAAAAGTGCTTCGCAAGATGAAATAAAAAAAGCGTATAAAAAATTAGCCGTTCAATTTCACCCTGATAAAAATCCAAATAATAAACAAGCCGAAGAAAAATTTAAAGAAATTAGTGAGGCGTATGATGTGTTAGGTGATACAGAAAAAAGACAAAAATATGATAGTTTGGGAGGGAATTGGCAACAATTTCAGACCGAATTTTCTGCACAAAAAGATTTTGAATTTAAAGATGTTTTTTCAGGTTTGAATGATGTCTGGGCGAGTATTTTTGGAAATTCAGGGGAGTTTTCAAATCAATCTGCTCGAAAAGGAAATGACTTAAATTCTGATGTAACTATCACTCTCGAAGAGGCATATCAAGGCACGACAGTCAAAATTCCAACTCCTTATTCGATGGAAGTGCTTGATGTTAAGCCCGGAGTAAGTGATGGAAAAAAATTTAGATTTGCAGGAAAAGGTGAAAAAGGAAGTGCTACTAATTTGAATGGGCATTTATTTTTGACAGTAAAAGTACAAGAACACAAAGATTATAAAAGAAATGGCAATGATTTGACTAAAAAAATATCAGTTGATATTTATACTTTAATTTTAGGTGGAAAAATTGAAGTAGATACTTTAAAAAACAAAACAATTTCTATCAATATTGTCAAAGGTTTTGAAAATGGCGGAAAATTACGTTTGAAAGGTTTTGGAATGCCTATTTATGATAAAAAAGATGAATTTGGAGATTTATATTTAGAAATATTTGCTGAAATACCCAAAAATCTTACTGCCGAAGAACTCAATCTTTTTGAAAAATTGGCGGAAATTGATAGGAGAAAAAATAAAAGATAGAAAAAAATTATGTTTAATTGGCAATGGTTTTATAGTTGGGGAACAAGAGAATATCTTTTTTTGATACTTTTTTTGGCAGGAATGTTTGTTTATTTAAGAAGATTAATATTCTTAGCCAAAGAACTTCAAAAAAATCCTCAAAATTTGTGGTGGAAAGCTCCTATCCGCATACTTACTTTTTTGTGTTTATTGGTCGCTTTGCTTGGACCATCTTTTGGATTTGGACAAAAATCTGTGCAACTGATTGGAAAAGAAATTTTTTTTGTTTTAGATTTATCAACCTCAATGGACGCAACTGATGTAAAACCATCAAGGTTAGAAAAAATAAAATATGAATTAAAAAGCCTTTGGCAAACATTGACCAACGACAGAATTGGACTGATTGTTTTTGGACAAACCGCTTTTTTACAATGTCCACTCACAAACGATAAGTCTGCCTTAGAATTGTTTTTACAAACTATCAAAACTCATCTATTGCCTTATCCCGGTACTGATTTTACGCCTGCTTTGACATTGGCACAAAAAAAACTAACCAATTCTCAAACCATAGAAGGTGCAAAAACAATTGTTTTGATAAGTGATGGCGAAAATTTTGGCAATACAAATTTAGCACTTTTACAAAATCTCAAATCACAAAATTTAAAAGTTTTTTGTGTAGGTGTAGGTACAATCAAAGGTGGCTTGATTCCGCTTTTGCAAGGTGGTTATAAATACGACAGGCAAGGAAAATTAGTACAAACAAAACTAAATCCTTCTCGTCTGCAAGAAATTGCACGCATCACAGGGGGAGAGTTTTTTTTGTTGAACGACAATCAAAACGATATGCCAAAACTACAAAAAGCCTTAGCAGAAATCAAAGGCACACAATTAGAAAATCGTATTTTAGATGTAAATGCTAATAAATATGAATATTTTTTGTGGGTGGCTCTTGCTTTGATTATTTTAGATATTATATTGATTATTAAGGTTTTATAAGCAAAAATAATTGATTTTTTCTAAGATTTGTACGAAAAACTATCGCAGGAAATACGCGAATTTTACAGATTAAAACAAATTTTATTTTTACAAAATTTTATTTGTGTCAATGATAGAACAAACTTATTTTGAAAAAAAATACTTACAAGAAGTTTTAACTAAATGGTGCAAATGTCCACACTTGCACCAAAATAACCAAATAATTACCAAAATTTTTAATTATAAATTTTACTCAAAAGGATTTTTTTCTTTTTGTAAGATTGCCGCCAAAATTCCAGCAATTATACTCGAAATAATCAGCGACATTAACAAACCTAATAAGAGCAAAATATGAGGTTGAAAAGCATATTCCGAATAAGAAACTGCAAAATCTATGTCTTTATCTGACATATCAGGATATTTTTCTTCTATTTGTTTGCGAGCCAAATTAAGCATATTTTGTTTTCTTTCAGGTAATAAAACGTGATAATAAGCAATTGTAAAAATATTAGAAACCGCACTACCAATCATTCCCGTAGAAAAACCTGTAAAAAAACCTTCTGAGGTGGTTAAAAAACCTTCTTGCATTTTTTTTCGCTCTTGCATACCTACATATAACACCACAAGTGGTACTAAAAATCCAAACCAAGCTACAGAAGTTTGTGATAAGCCTGTCAAATCAAAAATCGTAAAAATAACAATCGTTATCAAACCATAAATCAAACCTTGTTTTAAAACAAAATTCCAAAAAGGAAATACATTTTTTTCTGTCATCACACAATAAAAGTTAAGTTTTAGAAAAATAAATTAAATAAATCATTCGCAATCGCAAACACCATCAAACCCATTATCAAAATAAAACCAAAAGTCAGCGCAACTTCCATAAATTTATCCGAAGGTTTGCGTCCTGATATCATTTCATACATCAAAAAAACAACGTGTCCGCCATCTAAAATTGGTATCGGTAACATATTCATAAAAGCAATCCACATCGATAAAATACCCAAAATACGCCAAAAACGCACCCAATCCCACTTTTGTCCAAAAACTTGTGCAATGCCAATCGGACCGCTCACTGCTCTTGTAGATACTTCTCCTCTGAACAATTTGCCCATTCCTTGAATATTATACCAAACTGAGCCAAACGCTTGTTGTGTACCTTTGGTGATAGATTCGGTGATGCCAAAATAATTTTGTTTGTAATCTAAGTTAAATTTAGGTCTAAATCCTAAGTTTCCGTCTTTGTCAATAATAACTTTTAAATCAATTTCTTTGTCTTTTCTTTTGATTTTGATATTGATTTCTTTTTGTTTTATATTTTCTTTTACTTTTTGAAATTGATGAAAATACACAATTTTTTTTCCATTTGCTTCTATGATTTCATCACCTTCTTTGAGTCCTGCTTTTTCTGCTCCACTATTAGGTAAGACCATACCAATTGCAAAAGGCATTTGAGGCTCGATAAACGGCTGTGGATTTTTAGAAGATAGTTTTTCGACGAGATTAGTAGGTAAATCGATAACGATTTCTTTGCCGTTTCTATCAATGGTATAATTTCCTTTGGAAGCCAACAAAACTTCGGGGCTTAATACATCATCAAATTTATCAAAACTTTTTCCGTTGATTTTAATGATTTTGTCGCCTGTTTCCAGTCCGATTCTTTGTGCAGATTCGTGTGCAACAATGCCATATTTTACTTCTTTAGCAGGCAAATAACTTTCTCCTACAAAATAAGACAAGCCAATAAACATCATAATGCCTGTAATGACATTGATTGTAACTCCTCCAATCATTACGATTAGACGTTGCCAAGCAGGTTTTGAGCGAAATTCATCAGGTTTTACGGGCTGTTCCAATTGTTCTTTATCAAATGATTCGTCCATCATTCCAGCAATTTTTACAAATCCACCTAAGGGAATTAATCCAAAAGAATATTCTGTATCACCCCATTTTACTCCAAATATTTTAGGCGGAAAACCGATAGAAAATTTTTCTACTCTAATTCCAAACCATTTTGCTGCCAACAAATGCCCCAACTCATGCAAACCGACTATCAAAGATAAACCCAAAATAAGTTGAGTTATCATTATAAAATTACCCATTTATGTTTTATTTAGTAAAAAGTTAGTAGCTAATTCTCTCCAAAAATGAGAGATAAAGCATAAGAAAAAAAATTACTTTTTTTATAAAAATTACTATAATCAATATGTATTTATTTTTGATATAAAATTACACTTAAAAAAATATTCCAAATTGATAAAAATTTGGAATATTTATTTTTATAAAGAATTAAAAAAAAAGAACACTAAAAACTAAAAAGTATTTTACTCTTCGTTTTCTTCGTTTACTTCTTCTTCTTCATCTTCAGATTCTTCATCAGAGCCATCAAAACTATCATTGATAGTGCTATTAATCATCACAGGCATTACCAACATTAAGATATTTTCCTCAGGAGTTTTTTCTCTTGGAACGATAATACAAGCACGATTAGGGTCAGAAAAATTTAATTCGATTTCATCTCCGACCATATTTGTAAGGGCATCAATCATAAAAGTTGCATTAAAACCAACTTCCATATCTCTGCCTTCGTATTCTGCAATAATTTGTTCTTGTGCTTCATTGGCAAAATCAGTATCTTCTGCTGAAATAGTAAGCACATCTTGTTGCATTGTGTAACGAATTTGATAGTTACTTTTGTTTGCATAAATAATCAAACGTTTCAATGAGCTCAATAATTCGGTTCTGCTCACAGAAAGGCGTTTGTCATTGTTCAAAGGAATAGCGCTATCATAATCAGGATATTTTTCATCAATCAAACGACAAGCCATTGTGGTTTGGTTGAATGAGAAAAACGCATTAGAATCACTAAACTGAATCTCTACTTCTGTTGGATTAGAAGGTAAACTTGCTTTTAATAATTGCATTGCTTTTTTGGGAATAATCATAGTGGCTTCCACTTCGTTATTCACATCATTGCGTACATATTTAACCAAACGATTGGCATCAGTGGCTACAAAAGTCAATTTATCTTTTTCTAATTTTAAGAAAACCCCTGTCATTGCGGGACGCATTTCATCTTTTCCTACTGAAAATAAAGTATTACTAATAGCATCTAATAACAAATCAGATGATACTGTAATTCTATTATCACCTGTGGCTACAGGGATATTTGGGAAGTCAGTAGCTAATTCTCCGCCTAATTTGTAAGTACCTTTGTAAGACGTAATTTCAGTCATCGAATCATCAATATTGACCGAGAAAGAAATAGGTTGTTCGGGTAGATTTTTAAGTGTATCCAACAAGATTTTAGCAGGAATAGCAATTTTTCCCGGCACGTCAGTATCTACACTAATGGAGGTAGTCATTGATATTTGCAAGTCAGAGGCACTTGCTACCAATCTACCTTTATCAAGTTCTAATAAAAAATTTTCTAAAATAGGTACTACAGGATTACTAATCAACACCCCGCTAATCGAAGATAAACTCTTTTGCAATACCCCAGATGATATAATAAATTTCATAATATATTGAAAATTAAACGATTAAATATTTTACCACATATAAGTTTACAAAGTTAGAGAATAAAAAATATTTTTCATAGTTTTTTTTAAAATTTTTATAAAAATATTTTTTATTGCTAATATTATGAGCAATTACCTCTTAATTCTTTGCAAAAATCATAAAAAAATGAATTTCATATCCATAAAATTATCGTTTTAAAATCTTTTTATGGACATTTTTTTGAGGATAAAAATAAAGTATTTTTTTTTAGAAAAAATAAAAATTTGCATAAATTTTGTAATTATTCAAAAATTATATACCTTTGAATATTAAAAAACAAAAAATAAAAAAATAAAAAATAATATGGCTAAAATTATTGAAAATTATTTTGTGAAAGGTGAAGAAGAAAAACCTACTATCAATTTTAATGCTCAAACAGGTATTTTAGAAATTAGTGATAGTTCTTATCCTGAATACACAAATGATATCTATAATCCTGCAATGGAATGGTTAGAAAGGTATATGGAAGAAAGTAATAGAAATATTAATTTTAATTTTCGGTTAGATTATTTTAATACAAGTACTTCATTTAGGTTTCAACAACTTATCAATTTATTAAACGAATACCATATTAAAAAAGGCGGAACGGTCAATATTAATTGGTATTACGAAGAAGGAGATATTGATATGAAAGAAAATGGAGAAGATTATGCTAAAGATGCAAAAGTTCCATTTCATTTATTGACTTATTAATAAAAAATCTTTGTTTAATTTTTGCCTCGTAAATTTTTTTGCTTGGCAGAATTTTAACATTGGTTTTATTTTGTCTATGTTTTTATTTCCTTCTTTTTTTGCTTTTTCCAAAGCCAATTCTTTTAATTTTTCTTCGTTGTATTGCTGTTGATAATGGGCAAGGTCTTGCTTCAAATTATCAGTATTAGGAAAATCTTGTTTCCGCCGTTGTTGGTATATCGAAAAGTTCAGTAAAACCTAAATTTATTTTACGATTTTTCCGCCGTTGTTGGTGTTCGAAAAGTGCAGAACGACCTAAATCTTGATTAAAACGTAATTTCTGCACTTTTCGACACCAACAACCCACGTTTGATTATCAGCACATTTTTATTTTCCACAAAGATAGAAACTTTTTTTGAAAATATAAATT